>JAAXZE010000071.1 GCA_012720075.1 Clostridia bacterium | reverse complement strand
CGAATCTTTACAGGCTATAAAAAGTATGAATGATGTAGGCATAATGCATATTAAAGATATTCCGGAAGTTCATGAGTTTATAGACAATAATTTACTTTTATTGGAAAAACAATTGGGAGAAAAAATCATTCAAGGAGACATTTCTGGAGGCATCAAGACCTTTAATCAATTTTTTGATCGATTAACTTCTATTTATGGTAACAGTCCTTTAACGATTAAAAATAAGGTTTTGGAGCAAATTTTTAAAATGAGCCATCATATTCAATACAATCAAGAAAATATGATCAAGAACAATAGAAATTATTTTGAAGAGATATTATCTATGGAGGATTATGAAGAAATCAGGCAATGGAGCATTGTACATATAACTTCTATTTGTGAAGAGATCAATAGAATAAAAGAAAACAAAATAAGTGATGTTACTAGAAAAGCAAAAGAGTTTATTAATGAAAATTTCTCAAAAGATATCAAGCTGGAAGATGTATCAAAGGTTGTCAATATAAGCCCATATTATTTTAGTAAATTATTTAAAGAAGAAACAGGAGAAAATTTTATTGATTATCTCACCAGTGTAAGGATTAGACATGCATGTAATCAGTTTAAAAATAAAGATGTCAGCATTAAGGCAGTATCCTATGAATGCGGATACAGCGACCCCAATTATTTTTGCCGTATATTTAAAAAAATTACAGGCCTTCCTCCTACGGAATATAAGGAGAATAACGGGAGTTGGTTATATGAGGGCTAAAGTGACGTTAATCAACATACTGCTTTTAAACATAATTATTTTATGCAGCTGCCAACAAAAGATGGAGCCTACAAATGTATTACGTAATGAATCCGATAAAATAACCATAGGATTTTCCATGGATTCTTTTATGATTGAAAGATGGCAAAGAGATCGAGATATTTTTGTATCCAGAGCAAATGATCTTGGAGCAGAGGTTATAGTACAGATTGCCGGGGGAGATCCAGATGAACAAATTAAGCAAATTGAGTATTTAATTAATAAAAATGTAGATGTATTAGTGATTATACCAAGAGAAGCCGATGGATTAGGAGCAGTGGTCAATGAAGCGAGGAAAAAAGGGATTAAAGTAATTTCTTATGACAGATTGATCAAGGATACTTCTCTTGATTTATATATATCTTTTGATAATGAACTGGTCGGGGAATTAATTGCGGATACCTTAGTGCGCCATGTGCCAAAGGGGAATTATGTCATCTTTAATGGACCTGAAAGCGATAATAATGTCTCTTTATTAAGAAAAGGATATTATAATATTTTAAATCCTAAAATACAATCAGGAGATATCACAGTTACTCACGAATTTTGGACGCCAAATTGGGAACCGGAACAAGCTGGTTATAATATGGAAGAACTTTTAAGAAAACAAGAAAAGATAGATGCCATTATAGCAGGAAACGATTCTATTGCAACGGTACTCGTTAGATTATTATCAGAAAACAGAATGGCTGGTAAAGTTGCAATCGGCGGACAAGATGCTGAAGTATCGGCGTGTCAGAGAATCGTGGAAGGAACACAGCTTATGACGGTCTATAAACCCATTGATAAATTGGCAAGGTTATCGGCAGAACTAGCCGTGCAGTTAGCAAAGGGAGAAGAGATTATTGTAAACGGGATCTATGAGGATGGAGAGCATTCTATCCCATACTATGAAATTATGCCCGTTGCAGTTACAAAAGAAAATATGATGGATACAGTCATAAAAGATGGATTTCAAAGGTTAGAGTCGGTATATCAAAATATACCACCAAAGCAATGGCCTAAAAATTAATCGCCTTTATAGGCGATTTTTTTGTGCACAAAATAATGCTATATAGAAAATATACAATTAAAACAATACTAATTTTTATAGAATGTTGCAAAAATATCCAGACTTAATTGTGATATATTAACAACGTAAAGAGGTCACAAACGTGATCGTAAAAAATTGAGGAGGGGATTTTAGTGAGAAGTATTAAAAAATTGATAGGAGCTATGTTACTTTCTCTGATGGTGGCTTCATCCTTTACAGGTTGTGGTCAAACGAACACAAGCACATCCACAGATACCAATCAACCTGCTCAGGAAGCAACTCAAGAAGCTAGTGAAGAGAAAAAAGATGAGAAAAAACCAGTAATAGGATTTT
>JAAXZE010000070.1 GCA_012720075.1 Clostridia bacterium | reverse complement strand
TAATTTTTAAAAAATAATTTCCGTGAGGTTTTTTTATGGAGTATAAATATGCTAAGAATGAAAATTATGAAGACTTTGCAAGCGGGCGGGTTCTTTATCATGGAAGGGGCATGACAAACTTTCCGGTAAGATTAGCCCAAGAGATATATAAGAGGTGTCTGCAATTTTCACCAATAAAGGAAGATATTTGTTTATACGATTGCTGCTGCGGTGGGGGATATTTGCTCACCGTTTTGGGCTTTTTAAATCAAGATACCATTGGGAGAATAATTGGCAGTGATATTAATCCGGAATTGCTGGAAACAGCAAAAAAGAACTTATCTTTGCTTAGCGAGGAAGGAATGAATAAGCGGATAGCTGAGATTAAAGAAATGCTTTCAAGTTATCAGAAACAATCCCATATTGAAGCATTGAATAGTGCCATTGCCCTTAGGAACATGCTTAGAAAAAAAATTAAGTTTGAGGTTTATCGGTTTGATGCATTAAAAGAAATTAATCTTAAGGCAAAACCTGATATTATTCTTACTGATGTTCCCTATGGCAATATGGTGGATTGGACGGGAAATGAAGAAAATAATATTTTAGATAAATTATTGGATACCCTCTATGGAATTTGCAGCCCGGATACCGTTATCGGTCTTTGTATGAGCAAGAAGCAGAAAATTAGAAATGAAAAATTTATTAGGCTGGAGAAGCAGCAAATCGGGAAAAGAAAATTTGAGATCCTAAAAAAAGATTGAGCGGCTAAGTAGGGGAACAAAACCAATGTTCTTTTCGTCATGAGTAATGAAAGCTTAATGGGGTTGGGCAGCAAATAAACAAAGGAGGAAACATCATGAAAAAAGCATTGATCTTAATACTTATCTTGCTTCTAAGCATCTCTGCGGTTGGTTGTGATAAAGTCCAGCTAAAACCTGAAGGAGAGAACTCCAAGGAGGCCCCGCAAACGGTTAATGACGAGGCGGCGGTAAAAAGTGTTGTTGAGAAATTTGGAAAAAAACTTCAGTTTGTTTCTCTATTGGGACCTGAAGATGTTTTAGAAAAGAGTATGGAAGAAAATTACGGCGAATTTGTATCCCCGACACTTATTGAAAAATGGCTGAAAGACCCTGTCAATGCACCAGGCAGATTGACTTCCAGTCCCTGGCCGGACCGCATAGAAATTTCAAACATTGAAAAAACCCCTGACGGCAAATATGAAGTAGAAGGAGAAATCATTGAAGTAACAAGTGTAGATAATGGTGAGCCTGTTGCCAAGAGAGCCGTTACTCTGGTTGTGGAGAAGATTGAGGGTAAATGGCTTATTACCGAAGCCGAACTTGGTGATTATGAGGATACGGATTCAGTTGTTTATGAGAATACCCGGTATGGTTTTACTTTTTCTTTACCCGAAACTTGGAAGGGTTATAAGATAATAACCGAAGAATGGGAGGGCTTATCCCTGGTTGAATCAAATGAAGGAGAAGTTGTCCAGACCGGTCCTCTTCTTTTGCTAAGGCATCCGGAATGGACTGCCGAAAAAAAACGGCAGGATATCCCGATAATGATCTTTACCCTGGACCAATGGGAGTCCCTTGAAAAGGGAGAATTCCATATCGGGGCGGCGCCTATAGGCCCCAAAGAACTAGCTCGCAACAGCAAATATGTTTTTGCCCTTCCTGCCCGGTATAATTTTGCATTCCCGGAGGGACACGAAGAAGTGGAAAAGATTTTGGAAGGCAATCCCCTTCAAGTTACTGAAAACATGGATAAGTAGTTTTATTAAGTTAGGGCTCCATATTTTTCTAAATATGGAGCCTTAAATTATTTTATATCATACTAACCTCTGTTTCCTATAATTCATAAAATAAAGTAAAAGTGAAAAAAGGAGCTGAGGTTATTTGTGCAATTTAGTCAAGAACCATAGTTTTGAAGTGGGAACCAGCGAATGGGTTGTCCAAAATGTAACAGCGGCAGATATTACTTCCTTCATAGGGACTCAAACAGCCCGCATGGGTTCAGGAATAGCCAGTATTTATCAGGACGTGTCCTTAAAAGGCGTTAATAGCAGGATTTTCTTTTTGAGCTATGAAAAAATTGTACCGGAATCTTCTCCTAGCGGTATGGGAAATCTTATTGTCGAAGTAATCTGGCTGGATGCCGAAGGCAGACCCATAGGCCAAGGACTGAATAATTACATGCAAAGTTCACTTCTTATTTCGTCCGGTAGAAGGCTAACATACTTTAATATAACTGACCCGGCGCCCAGTGAAGCTGAAGGGGCCAGAATTCAATTCAGCAAAAATTCTTTCCCCAACGCCCAGCGGGATCAGATTGAAATTGATCAAGTGGTGTTTGGCCCGGTGGCTTCTCTTAACTT
>JAAXZE010000069.1 GCA_012720075.1 Clostridia bacterium | reverse complement strand
TTTTAAAAGAAGAAGGATACTTGACTCACATGATCGGTGTATTAACCACTAAAGAGCAAGTGAGCGAGCTTTTAGAAAAAATACCCGTCCCGGCAGGCACTTGGGCCGTCTTTCCTAATGAAGGCCCCTTTCCTTCCACTTTACAGGAAACAATGGCCAGGATATATTCGGAATGGCTTCCTGCATCCAATTACGAAGTAATTAATGCCCCAGTTTTTTCTTTTACCAAAATGGATAAACAAAAAACGGATTACGCCTACAGCGAAGTTTGGATTCCTGTTCGGAAGAGATAAAGAAGTGTTTTAATAATAACCGATGAACTCTATACGGTACAAATCCTTGCGCCTGTTTTTCATAAGGGGAAGCTGGCTGCGGTACTTTTCAATCTCATCCAGGTCAACGGTTTGCAAAAGTATCCCTTCTTCAAAGCCTAGACGCCCAAGGACGGTGCCCCAAGGGGAAACAGCAATGGAGTTTCCGTAAGAAACATAGCTGGAAGCCGTATTTTGGGCGGGTGCACAGCCAAAGGTAAACAACTGGTTGTCAAGGGCCCGACTGCGGAAAAGAAGCTCCCAGTGGGCAGGACCCGTGGTCATGTTAAAAGCCCCGGGCACAATAATCATTGAGGCTCCCTCCAGGGCCATAAGCCGGGAAAGTTCGGGAAAACGAATATCAAAGCAAATTGCCACACCGAAATTTCCATACTCGGTCGAAACAACGGTAATCTTGTCTCCGGCGGAAAAGACATCGCTTTCTTTAAAATACTGCCCTCCGGGCACATCAATATCAAAAAGGTGCATTTTCCGGCAAACAGCAATCTCCCGGCCGTCCGGCCCAAAAACAAAAGAGGTATTATAAAGGCGGCCTTCCCGGTCCTCTTCCGGCATAGACCCGCCTACCAGATAAACTTTATTTTCGGCGGCAGCTTGGGAAAGCATATTCCAAACACGACCGCCCCTGGGTTCTTTATTTTGGATGAAAGATTTATTCTCGTAAGGACAGCAAAACATTTCCGGAAGGACCACTATATTGGCGCCTTGGGCAGCCGCCTTTTTAATCATAGAGCGAGCCGTAGCCAGGTTTTTCTCTTTATCATCAATAACCATCATTTGTATCAAAGCAACTGTGACGTTTTTCATTAATATCACTCCTCTTTTTCTTATTGTTTTTCATTTTCACGGAGCTTAATAATCTTTTTTCTTCACAGAAAAAGCTTATTCAGAAGTCTTTAATACAATAATATCATAGTGCGCAGCAAGGTGCCCAAGGTTATATCTGGATTTTCGACCGTCACGATGTCACGGTGATACGATGTCACAATATTTACTTAGGCCTCTCCGTTAATAATAATAAACCCCGCTAAATGGCGAGGCCTTAAAATAATTTTACTTCGTTTCAACAAATTGAATTTTTAAACCATTGGGATCTAAAACAAAGAAAAACCTGGTATTGGGGTTAGGTTGAAAGGGCCCGCTGTGAATTTCAATTCCCTTTTCCTTGATAAAGTTCATCATTTCATCTAATGAATCCACTTCAAATCCCAGGGAGATATTTGGCCCGAAACTAACGTCTTTAACTTGCTCATTACTGATTAGCTCAACCTTGGTCTCCCCGTCTCCGAGAAAGACTATTTCCATTCCCGGTCCTGGATTAAACCTTCTTTCCACTTTTAGTCCCACTATCTCCTGGTAGAATTTTAATGATTCCTCCATATCTTTAACCGTTATTGTGCACCAGCAGAATTTCATACAACTACCTCCCCAATTAAAAAAAGTAAGTTTTATTTAATTATACCAGGTAATGGGAACAATGCAAAAAGCAGGTTAAAAAAGGGTCTTACTTTGTTCTTAATAAAAAAAGCTGTTCCAACGGCACCTTATTTGTCAGCCGGTGAACAGCTTTTAGTTTTTAATAAAATTAAATACCCGTTTCTAAAGAGTTTCGAAGAAGAAAAATCAAGTAGTCAATAATGTTTTTTTGGCCTCCAGGGCTTCTGTAAGTTTTCTATGAAGTAGGATGAAGTAAGAAATTAAAGAAATAACTATACAACCTACACATAATAAATAAACCCAGGTAAAGCTATAGTGCTGGGAAATTATCCCCCAGATAACTGCTCCTCCGCCAGACCCTACATCCATGGCAGTAAAAAATGTTGAGTTGCCGGCCCCCCTTCTACTAGGCGAACAAAACTGAACCATGGTCGAATTTAATAATGGTTGGACTGATCCAAAACCTAATCCATATAATATTCCGGCTATTATAAACATAGTAAAGTTTGTTGCAAAAGCCAGGACTAAAAATGAAATAATTAATAGAATAAACCCCGGTATTAGAACTATGGGAGCTCCATGACGATCAGCAATTTTCCCGCCAAAAATCCTTGTAATTAGTACCGCTATTGCATAAAAGACAAAATAAATTCCGATATTTTCAATACCTCTTGTAGCCCCATAAATTGGAATAAAGGATTGAATGCCGCCCATGGCAAAAGCTACGAAAAGCATGACAAAAGAAGGAGGAATAGCATTCCTTTCAAAGATTAAGTCCAAAACTCCTCTCTTTTTCTTATTTTCATCATCCTGAATACCCTGATGTGGTTTTTTAACAGATTTTACTGCTACTTTCCTCTCATAACTAATTAAGTAGGCACAGATTATGCTAACTAAGCCAAAAACAGTTGTTATAAAGAATAATGTCCTATAGCCAAGACTCTTTATGATTAATAAAGTCAAGGCCGGCCCTAGTGCGGTGGCAAGCACATTTGATATGCCATAAAACCCTATTCCTTCCGACAGCCTGGATTTAGGAATTATATCAGCTACAACCGTTCCTGAAGCATTTGTATTGGCACTAAAGCCAATTCCATTTAAAACTCTTAAAAATAACAACAGGCTAACCGAAAAGGCAAAAGTATAGAAGAAAAAAGATAAGCTGCAAATGATACCTCCTATCAAGAGCACCAGCCTTCTACTCTTGGTATCTGCCAGATTGCCAAAAAAGGGCCGAACCAGTATAGCTGCAACCATAAATACTCCCATCATTAACCCCGCCGTTGAATTATTTCCTCCAAGATGTATTGCATATAGCGGGATTCCTGTTATCATCATATGATTTCCCATTCCTAGCATAATACTAAAACAAATTATCAAAACATAGTCTTTAGTCCATAACTTCTGTGTTTCCAATGCGCTTCCTCATTTCTGATATATTTAGGTGATTTTTATTTAGTTTCCTTATAAACTTTTACTTGCCTATATAATATATAATATACCTTGAATATTCTTTAAAATCCATATCAAAAACTCCTCCGGCTTATAGTTTTTAAAAATAAATAACCCCGCTTAACGCGAGGTCTAATGAATAGAAACAAGTCACTTTGCAAAAAATTATACTTTTAAACCGTTTGGTTCTACAACAAAGAAAAATTTTGTATTCGGGTTAGGTTGAAAGGGCCCGCTGAGAAAATTCAATTCCCTTTTTCTGGACAAAAATAATCATTAATTTCCCACAAAAAACACCTCAAAAAAACCTTAACATAGATTGGAGTTAAAAATTTGTTTTTATTGCTGGGGTCAGCATGGAAACCTACCCCTAAATTGTGATGTTTTGGCATCAAGATGGCAGTGACACGATGTCACAAAAATAGGGGTGGATATATGTCCGCCCCTATTATTCCACCATAAAGACCGCTACATCGGGATGATTGACATAATGCCATTTCCCCCTTACCCCTTCTTTCCATGCCCCTACCTCGATATGCAGCATGGCAATTCCACAATCCAAACGTTTGGAAATATTATATGTATCCTTAACCGTATCAACGGAAACCTTAATGGAATCGGCGTTAACGGTAAATCGCCACGGCTGTCTGTTTACCGCCGAAGGGGCCAGCCTTCCGGCTTCCAAAGCGGTTTTGACCCATTGGGGCCAGTCCTGGTTAAATCCCCCGCTGCACAAAGAATCAATATCTTTTCGTTTATGGACTGTAGCAAAACCGGCCATAAGTTTTTCTCCAAAAGTATATTGTTCTGGGGCATAACCAAGGGGAGTAACGGCCAGTACTTGCTCACTGTCGTCAATTCCAACCTGATCTTTTACCGCCTCCGGCCTGAAAAAGCCACCCACCCAGCAAGTGGCCAAGCCCCTGGCTGTTGCCTCCAATAGCAGGCATTCCCCAATATACCCCACCTTCTCCTGAACATTGGGGTCTTTCATATCCCCTATAAACGCAGCATAGAGTGGAGCATCTTTAATCTTTCCGTAAGAGCCCACCAAACCTTTAAACACTTGCTCAGGGTTTTTATTTACTATCTCTACCCTGGCCCCGGTAAAACTTTCATTTAATTGGTGGGAAAAATCTGTTAAGTAATTGATTTCCTCCGTCTTTAAAGGCTTATTTTCAAACTGCCGCCGGGAACGGCGTTGAAAAATGGCATCGTACCACTCTTTTTTTATATTTACCATAATATCCACCCCTTGCTTAGAAATAATTTCCTGGGTAATAAATTCCTTTTCAGTGAACATTGTACCATGACTGCACTTATGCCAAAATTACTTAACCGTTTATTTTAATTATCATTTCTGCTATGGCTTTTGGCAACAAAATAAAAAACAGCCGGTGATAAAATTTCACCGGCTGCACAACTAATTACTCATCCAGGGTCAGCTTGCCGTCTACAATTCCGCCGCTCTTTTTAACCACATATCCGGCAGCTTCAAAAAGTTCAATAGCCTTTTCTTTGGTCAAATTTTCATGGTCCTTAAGGGAAAGGACTTTAAAATCAGGACCTTCCTCACCTTTAGCCACTACAAAATCATACTGACCTTTACCGTTACGGAAAAAGAGATATTCACTTTCTTTGGTTTCAGCCTCTTTACCTCTAACATCCAAACTATCCCCGCTCAGTACAAAACAACTCATGCTTCCGTCCTTTTCCTGTCTAAATTCGTAGATGGTTCGTGTAATTATTTTACCCTGTCTTTCGGTATATTCTTCAGAATAAAAGTAAGCCTTATCCAAATCACAAACGCCGTTTTCTACCTTCCTGTCTCCGGCCATAGAATAAATGCCAAAACCGTCTTTCTCCAATACTTCATCGTAGCCGAATTTCAAATTTGGGCCGTCCTTTTCCACAAAGCCTTGATACCCGGCAAAAAGTAACTCTCCGTTAAAACGACCGTCCTTTCTCTCCAAATTTAACAAATCGTATTGTACTCCGGAAACGAAGGCCGCTGAAGGTCTAATAAGATCCATTACGAGGATGCCCTGATATTCATTTATAATTTTCTCATTTTCATTATAAAGGGTATCCCAGAGGTCTGCTAAATCACTAATTGCTTGAAGTTTTGTAGATTTTGTTCCCGAGCTTTCCGTTTTAACCGGTTCCTTGCTCTCGACCTTTTCTTGGGTAACAGCGTTTTGTTCAGCCTGTGATTGACCGGTAGAACCGCCGCAGGCAGTTATCATTAAGGCTATCAATAACACTAAAGCCAAAATCATATAATTTTTTTTCATATGACTTTTCTTCCTTTCGCTAATAATAGTACCGTTGAAGAATTGGAAATCCTATTTCCCTTATCAACATTTTTCCACTATCTCGACGGTTTTCTTTGGAACAATATTAATTTGTGCCGCCTTTTTTTTGGAAGACCCGCCACAGGATGTTGCAATAGAGGCTATAAAAATCAGTATGGACAGAATTATCAAAATCCTTTTCATCATTAAAACCTCTCCATTTTGGCTGTTTTACCAGCTTTCAACTTTTTGTTCATTCTTTATTTTTAATTGCTTCAATTTTCTGTTTTAATTCAGCAATATTATGTTGAGCCTCCAAAATCTGGTCGCACAAATCCCTGACAGGGCTTTCGGGGTTTTCTTTATCCATGGCAAAAATCTTTTCACCAATTTCCGCATAGAGCTTTTGAATTTGTTTCTCTTGGTCGGAAACTTGAGAATTAAGTTTGGTTACTTCGGCTAAATCTTTGGCTTTGGCCGCCGTAGCCCCTGCGGCAGAGCCGATTTTTTGGCCTATTTTATTAATAAAAGCCATACAAATACTCCCTTTCTTTAAATTCAAAATTTAAAGACGGCGTTGACTGAGCTAACCACCCCTTTAGTTTCCGGGGACAAACAACCTTTAATCCTCTCCGAAAAACCCTTTGATACCTATGCTTCCCAAAACGCTGGCTTCATTTTTATTGCCTCCGCCTTTTTTACCGGCGGCATACAAACGGTTGGCCAGACGGCTGAAAGGCAAGGACTGGAGCCAAACATGACCGGGTCCTTTTAAGGTCGCCAGGAAAAGACCCTCACCGCCAAAAATTGCGCTTCTTAAATTCCCTACAAACTCCACGTCATAGTCAACTCTTTCAGTCATTGCCACCAAGCATCCGGTATCCAGCTTAATAATTTCTCCGGCTTGCAATTCCTTTTGAATAATGGTTCCCCCCGCGTGGAGAAAAGCCAGCCCGTCACCTACCAAACGCTGCATTATGAACCCTTCACCGCCGAACAAACCTGCTCCAATCTTTTTCTGAAAGGCAATTTCAATGGCTATACCTTTGGCGGCACACAGGAAGGCATCCCGCTGGCAAATAATTTGTCCGTTAAAATCGGAAAGATCCAGAGGAATAATTTTTCCAGGATAGGGAGCGCCAAAAGCTACCGCTTTTTTCCCGAAACCCCGATTGGTAAATGTGGTCATAAAAATGCTTTCTCCGGTAAGAGCTCGTTTTCCCGCTCCCATAAGCTTATCCATTAAACTCTTTCCCTCATCCCGGCCAGAGCCGTCACCGAAAACGACATCGTACTCAATGCTGCTGTCCATATACATCATGGCGCCGGCTTCAGCCACAATGGTTTCATCGGGGTCCAAGAAAATCTCCACAAACTGCATGTCATCGCCGAAAATCCTAAACTCCACTTCATGGGCTCTCCGCATAAAATATCCTCTCTTTCCTGTAATTTCTTCCTACTCTCCACAAAACCGGCATCTCAAGGCTTTTCCAAACCACAATTCAAGCATTTAGGTTTTCTGCTTATTTTTAAATGTCGCTGATACATCAGTTTTAATTTTCACCTTTACTCGCAGCAATTGTTAACATTTTGCTATTGTTGTCATAGGTAAGCTGAACGAAATTACCCTGGGAATTTTGACCGGAATATGAATAAACACTTTCCAGGTTCATTTCCACAACGTTTTCGGTAAAATCTCCTTTAATATCAGCCAAATAATCTTCGAAATCGTCTTTGGCTACTTCTTCCAAGCCTATCACCGCATTATTTTTATTGTCGCGGATTACGCTGACCACTTTGCCTTCTTTGAATTGGGGAATAATATCAATATCATCGGGCCATTTGGTTTCACCAATGACTAAAGCTTCCCCGTCCTTTCCTTTTACCGTTATCTTTCCTTCCGAATTATCTACTTTGGTATTCTCATCGCTCAAAGCGCTCTCAACTACCTTTTCTACAACCTTCTCCGTCACCTTTTGTTCAATTTTGTCTTTTACCCCGCAGCCTGTCAGGGAAAAAAACAACATGGTGACCAGCACCAAAACTAAAGCTTTTTTCATAGCTTTTTACCTCCGTTTTGTTATTAAGATAAAACACCCGACCTTTTTTATTTAAGAATGGTAAACTTGCCTATAAGGGGCAGCCGCTTGGCTTTTCCGCCCAAACCGTTAATAAGACCCATGATGGCTAAAATAAAAATACCCAGAGCATAAATGGGCATTAAAATCCAACCTATAATGGGAATAATCCCTAAGATAATGTTTCCTGCAATTGCCGCAATAAAGAGCAGAAGGGCTTGGTTGGCATGAAATCTTCCATATTTGGAATCAGGGCAAACTATCAAAGGCAAGAAAAAGATAAGGTAGGCCAGGCCTGCCATAATTTTGTTTTTTTCAATATCGGCCGGGTCAAATGCGTCTTGAACAGCTTCTTGACTTCCCTGTGAACTCTGTTGATTTTGCAAATTGCTGTTTAATTCTGTCATTTTAACATCCTCCAATCTTTTTACTTTGGGGTAAACTCTACTCACCGGTCACTAATCATCAGTCACTTTTTTTGCATTGGCAGCAAATGTTTTCTTCTTCTAAAAAATCATCATCACAGACCCATCTTTTGCACCTGGTGCACCGGTTAAAATGAAACATGGCCTCTCTATTAGCCCTTTCAAAGGCATCCTTATGCTCTTCTTTCCATATAGAGCTCTTCAGACCTAAAAGGCTGGCAAAAAAAGACTTTTGCTTCGCCCGGCTAAACGGAATAGGTACACTTTTCCAAGGCTTATTACACAAGTCGCAGTAAAAAATAAAAATAAATTCATCGGCCGTAGACTCATCGGTGCATCTTCTGGTAAAGGATTGAAGCATAAAATCAGCTCCCATCTTTAGAACCAAAATTCTAAAAAAAATATATTTCCCCCCTTTCCCTGGTGCCGCAAATATAGACTCTCAACTTTATTCTGCCGAGGGAAATTTCCTTTGTAATCACCTGCAGGGTGAATTTTTTAAAAAAGACAAGGGTGATTTTAGGGTGATCAATAAATTTTTCCCGGTTTAAATGGTAGAATTTCCTATTATCAATTGCTATAATTTGAATAGATTCTAAATATTATTAATTTAGGCAGAGATTAGGAACTAATCTCAGGGGGATAAATATATGAAAAAACGGTTTATCGTTATTTTTTTATTTTTTTTAATATTCAGCACACAAAGCGGCTGCCAGGGCGGCGTAAACCTTAATCCCAAGAACCCGATCACCCTGACCTTTTGGCATAATTACGGCGGTCAGATGAAAAACACCATGGATCAATTGATTGATGAATTCAACGCCACTATTGGCGCCGAAAAAGGAATAATTTTAAACGTCACTTCCATTTCCGGCTCTGCTACCCTTCATGAGAAACTGACCATGGCCGCCAACGAAGACCCCGGGGCACCTGAACTCCCTGACCTTACTACCGCCTATCCCAAAACAGCTCTGCTCCTGGCCCAAAAAGGGCTGCTGGTTAACCTTGACCGGCTTTTTACGGAGGAAGAACTTTCCGCTTATGTTCCCCCTTTCCTGGAAGAAGGCAGATTTTTGGACAACGGCCTTTACGTTTTTCCCACGGCCAAATCTACCGAAGTTTTATTCGTAAATAAAACCCTTTTCAACAGATTTGCCCGGGAAAACGACGTTAGCTTCAAAGATCTGGAAACCTTCGAAGGAATTATCAAAGCCGCCGAAAAATATTATCGTTGGACTGACGCTCAAACTCCGGAAATTAAGAACGACGGGAAAATGTTTTTTGTGCCCGATTCCCTTTTTAATCTCACCCAGGTTGGCTATCGGCAGTTAGGTGATGATTTTCTGAAAGACAATAAAGCTAATTTTTCTTCCCCTGTGTTTTCGAAAATTTGGGACTGCTATTATAAACCGGCGGTAAAAGGTTACCTGGCTATTATTGACGGGTATGGCTCCGACCTGGCTAAAACGGGAGATATAGTCTGCACTACAGGCTCCAGTGCAGGGATTTTATTCTTTCCCCCTACCGTTACCTATGCCGACAACACCAGTGAACCGGTGGAATATTCCATTTTGCCTTATCCCGTTTTTGAGGGAGGCAAAAAAATAGCCATCCAGCGGGGAAGCGGTATGTGTGTCATTAAATCTACGCCGGAAAAAGAGTATGCCGCGGGAGTTTTTCTCAAATGGTTTACGGAACCGGAACAGAATTTGCGCTTTGTCGCTTCAACGGGGTACCTGCCTGTAACCAAGGAAGCCTTTGGTGAAATCATGAACAAAGAAATTGAAAACATCAACGACCCTACCGTCCAAAAGCTTCTCACTACAGCCATTCAAATGCAGCAGGAATACGATTTTTATATACCGCCCTTATTTGAGGAGTTTGATAGTTTAGGAAAGGAATACGAAAATAAAATGAAAAAAATCGCCTCAAATTCCAGGCAGGATTATTTAAAACTGTTGGCCCAAGTCGGTGAGCAAGAAACCTTTGAAAAAATAGAGGTAACAGTTGAACAAGCAAAGACCATGCTGGAGCAAAAGTAATAAACCCTTTTAATTATTACTTTGCTTTTTAACTTGCCTTTTTGAATGGGTGAAGGATAATGCTTTCATTAAATTTAAATAACTTAAAAAAAATTAAAGAAGAGCTGAAAAAAAACAGCACCTTAGGATTATCAATGCGTTTAAGGCTCTTTCTTTTTTTAGTTATTCTCGTTATCACCATGGTTCTTGGAGTTGTTGTAATTTTGATTCTTACAGGTACTTTATCAACGGGACTAACCCATACGGAAAATCAACTGCAAGCTGAGCTGGCCCATAAACTCCATGAAGTGTCGCAACAATTCGGGCAGATCTCGGTGCAGGCGGTGAAATTATCTCAAGAACTATCAACCAGTATCGAAAAAAGGCTAGAGGAAAAAGGATACAAGGTCCAAGATCTAAAAAATCATCCGGAATTATTAGAACCTTTATTGGCCGCTGAATTTGAGCGGGCTTTGTTTTACCTGGAAAAATCCAAAAGCAGCGGGGTTTTTATTATTTTAAACGCTACAGTCAATCCCAAACTGGAAAATGCCGAAAACTCCAAAGCAGGCCTTTTTGTCAAGAATATGGAACCCAATATTTTAAGTTCTTCAGCACCAACCATTGTAATTTTAAGGGGCTTCCCCAATATAGGCCGCAATAATTATCTCTCCCTGCATACCCAATGGAAAATGGAATTTGATGTGAGCAATGCTCCTTACTACCGGCTTCCCATGGAATACGCCAAAGGAAACAAAGTGCCATTATCAAGGCAATATTATTGGAATCCTGCCGTCTTATTGCCGGGAACCAGTGAGGAAGTAATGCTGTGTTCAGTGCCTTTAATAGATTCCGGCGGGGAAGTTTTTGGAGTCTGTGGCTTTGAAGTCAGCGCCATGCTTTTTAAATTGGCTTACATGCCTCACAATAATAACTATACCCGTGCCTTCTTAATGCTGGCTCCCAACCTCGGAAATGCCTTGGACGCCGCCGGAGCCATGTTTGCAGGAGGATACCGTGCCCAAAGCAGTTTTCAAAATGATAGATTACTCCATATCCATAAAAAGAGCCGGAATTTTTACTCCTATCAAGAAGAAATGGGAAATACCTACCTGGGGTTTCATCTGCCGGTAAATCTGTACCCTAAGGATTCCCCTTTTGCCTCTTATAAATGGGCCTTGGCCGTTATGATTCCAGAAGAAGATATTAAAGCAACCATTGTCAGCAATAATCTTAAACTACTGTTTATTTCTTCCTTACTAATTGTTCTGGGAATTATTAGTTCGTCTTTTTTAAGCCGAAAATATATTAAACCAATCTACAAAGGCATAGATATAATCAAATCCAGAGAAATAATTGAAGCTCCTAAAACCAAAGTTCAGGAAATTGATGACCTGATAGAATTTCTAGCCTCCCAAAGCGAAGCATTACAAAAAAAACCCGAAGAAGAACAATCTTCCTCGGTCCTTAATGAGTTTGCCAAAAATATAAAAACCCTGTCTCCGGCAGAACGACAGGTCTTTAATCTCTATATGCAACAATATACCGCCAAAGAAATTGCCAGCATCCTTTGCCTAAGCATCAACACCATCAAAACCCATACCAAACGGATTTATACCAAATTAAACGTCAATTCCAGGGAAGAATTGCTACTATTTATAAATATGTTAAAGGAAGCCGGTAAGGAGCTGAAATAATTACTGAAATAATTAACGAAAAAGCAGATTAGCTATAATAAGATAGAAATTAAAAGGCTGAATATTTACTAAAGGATTAGTAAATTATTCAGCCTGTTATTTTCCCGCTACATTCTCCCGCCTATTCTTTTCTTCTATTAAGAATTTAATAATTAATCTGTCCAAATTTTCGCTGCAGGCCAAAACGTCAGGGTGGGAAACACATCCCTTTTCATTGCACAAATCCATCAGTTTTTTCCTTTCCAATTCAATTTTCCTGACCAAATTATTCAACTTGAACACCCCTACCATTTTGCTCGCATTATGTGAAGCCCTTTGACTATTATATTACGATATTATATAGTAGTAAGTCAATCCTATTTTTTTCGACTCACTTTTTGTGTTCAAAATTAATTTTGTTGGCTCAAGATGATAATATAATGGCAAGAGGTGAATTTATGACATACAACAGGAGTTTTGGGACTACTTTGAAATTATTAAGAACCAGCCGTAGACTGAGTCAACGCCAATTAGCCAGGGAGCTTAATGTTGCACCCAGTACTTTAGCCATGTACGAACTGGATAAAAGGGAACCTGACTATGCTACTTTAAGGAAAATTGCCGACTACTTTGAAGTAACTACCGACTATCTTTTAGGGAGATCAAATAAACTCTATCCAAACGAAAAAATAGCCGAAGAAGGTTTCTATCATATTTTTGAAGAATTGCCGGAAGAAGCTAAGAAAACTTTGGAGGATTTTATTGAGTATATCCATATTAAGTACCGTAAGGACAAAAAAGAATAAAATCATGACCACCCGCTCAGCGGGTGGTTTGCTCTCGCCCTATAAGGGCGGTTACTAGGCTGAGCCTAAAGGCTCGCTGAATAGTCCGCCAACCGCACATTTTTTCAAGCAACCCCTAAAGGGGTTCTTTATTTTTTCT
>JAAXZE010000068.1 GCA_012720075.1 Clostridia bacterium | reverse complement strand
GAGCCAGGTCTTTTTTGAAATCCCCGTAACCTTTGCCCCGGTAAAGTTCAGTTATTTCCTCCAGTGATTTTCCGGTGCAAGCAGCGTAAATGGACATCAGATTGGATATGCCCGGCTTGTTTTCTTTATCATAATGGACGCTGGCTTCCGAATCAGTCTGGGCTCTTTTAATCTTCTTTTCAATAACTTTAGGGTCGTCCAGCATAGAGATAAAGCCGTTTTCGTTTTCATCGGATTTGCTCATCTTTTTGGTAGGATCCTGCAAGGACATTACCCTGGCCCCTTGTTTGGGAACAATTATTTCGGGGATGGTAAAAATATCTCCATAGCGGTAATTAAATCTTTGGGCAATATCCCGGGTTATCTCCAAATGTTGCTTTTGATCTTCACCAACAGGAACATAATTGGTATTATAAAGCAGTATGTCCGCCGCCATTAAGGCAGGATAAGTCAAGAGTCCTGCCGAAACCCCTTCTTTCTGTTTGGCGGCTTTATCTTTATACTGGGTCATCCTTTCCAATTCACCGATATAGACGGTACATTCAAGGATCCAGCCTAATTGGGCATGGGCCGGCACTTCAGATTGAATAAACAATGTGGCTTTTTGGGGATCCAAACCCGCTGCCAGGTACAATGCCGCCAGTTTGCGGGTATTTTCCCGCAAAGCTTGGGGGTCCTGGGGCACAGTAATAGCGTGCTGGTTAACAATACAAAAATAGCACTCATGCTCATTCTGAAGTTCCACAAACTGTTTCAAAGCTCCCAGATAATTTCCTAAGGTTATTACTCCACTGGGTTGAATACCGGAAAAAATAATACCCATAAAATCAACTCCCTTTATTTTGTTACCAATGAACGCTTTACCAATATTCGGCAGTTAGCAAACGGTCAATTTTATTGGGTGCTGTCCATCACTCCAATTTTTCCAAAAAGAAATCCATTCATCCCCAGATTCTAGGGACGAATGGACCGCGGTGCCACCCTAATTATTTCAACTAAGTTGAAATCACTTTGACCATCAAATAGATGTTCCTGTTTTAACGCCCAGGCCCGCGCCAAAGCCTACTTAAATTTTCGGTTTGGATGCTCAAAAGCCCATTCCATATTGATCTGCCGCTTGTTCACACCAACCACAAGCTCTCTTAAGGCTTTTCAATATGTACTTTTCTTTCTCATCGCCATCACAATATTCATTTTCAGTGAAATTATAGCCTAATTAATATATGAACGTCAAGTTGAAGCGGTTCCTTCAAACATCAATAATTTTTACAATATCCAGTTTTCTTTCATCCTTAAGGTCGATAATTTTGCCGGAATCCTTTAACTTGATTAAAGGTCGTGCCACATGGTTTTTGTCAATATAAATAATTGTCCCAATGTTTCCGTCATTTAAAAGTACTTGGCATCCCATGTAATAGTCCAGCATTTTTTCAATAAATACAAGGATAATCTCCGCATCCAAATCGTTTAGGCATTTCCGCATGGAATCCAGAGCAGTCAGAGGATTAACCTTCCTTTTATATACTCGATCCGAGGTCATGGCATGATAAATATCGGCTATGGCTACAATTCTGGCATAAGGATGGATTTGCTTACCCTTTAATCCCAAGGGGTATCCCCTGCCGTCAATCCGCTCATGATGTTGTAAAACGGCCAGCATTACGCCTTCCGAATACCCGCCCGATACTTTTAGGATTTCATAACCCCGCCGAGTATGTTTTTTGATAACTTCATATTCATAATCCGTTAAACTGGCGGGTTTATTTAGAATCCTTAAGGGTATCTGGGATTTTCCTATATCATGCAAGGTCCCAGCCAGAGTAATTTCATCCAATTCCGTTGGACCATAGCCCAGCCATCGGCCAATAAACCGGGCAATAATGCCGATATTCACCGTATGCTGAAAAGTATACTCATCCTGGGATTGCAGCTGCAAGAGTAAGCGAGCGGCATTTTTTTCCCGGTTAGCCTCTTTGATAAAAGGATCAACCACTTCAAAAACTTCTTCCCTTTCTACGGTCTGTCCTTTGGCAGCTTTAAGCATCAAGACTCGGCAGGCAGCGGTAGCTTTCATATAAACCTTGGTTAAATCCAGGGTAACTACCATGCTTCTCAACTTTTGCAGCTTCATTATCTGTTTTTCCGTTAATTCTGTGCCGCCTTTTATTACCAAGAGGCCGTTTCTCAAATAGATATCATGGGCCAGGATATCGCCGGGACGAAGATTATTTACCTCTACTTTTTTTGTGTAAAGGTTAAGGTCCACAGGATTAGTATCCATAATTCCCCCAAATATTTAATAAATTCTATTTATTAAAAATATTCTATAGGTTTCTTCCGACTCCTCCTTAGAAAAGAAACTTATTTTTTCAGTTCCTTAACAATTAAACAAAATAAGCAAAACTCTTAAATGAATTTTACGCTGGAAATTAAAAATAATAAAGAGTAAAGACTACAGCTAATTGGTATTTTGACCTAACTGGGTTGGAACTGTTTTCTCTTCCTTTACGGACCCAAAACTTACAACACGATTTCTCCCTTTGGCTTTTGCCATGTACAGAGCCTCATCAGCCTTCTTTAAGATATCTTCAATGCCCTTAATGTTATCGGTATCTCCACAGATTGCCGCCACTCCAATGCTAATTGTAAAACTAATCTCCTGCCCGTCATAAACCACCTTTTTCCCCGCCACAGTTTTCCGAATCTTTTCCGCTTTCTTGTGCGCTTCTTTTAACGAAGTATTCTTTAAAACCACAGCAAATTCTTCTCCGCCTACACGACCGGCAACATCGGTTTTTCGGAAACCGTTCATTATTATGCGTCCCATTTCACGGATCACTTCATCTCCGGCGGCATGTCCAAAAGTATCATTGATTTTTTTAAATTGATCTAAGTCCATCATTAACAATGCTAGTTCTCCATTTTGTTTTTTGGCAGAAACAAACGCCCTTTGAGCCAAATTCATAAATTCTGCCCGATTATAGAGACCGCTTAGAGAATCGATGGTCGCTAAAACTTCCAATCTTTTCTGAACCTTTTTTTCATCGGTGACATCACGGATGGTTTTAAGCATTTTCGTACTTCCGACCTGGATATCTCCCAAGGCAACTGCATCGATCTCAAAAAAACGCTCTTCCCCATCGATTACTATAGAAATATCCTTGGTTGTCTCACTTTTGAAAGTTTCCAATAATTCCGGTTCTTCCTTAAGAATATGATCAATGGTGGAATTATCCAATGAAATATTTAGTTTTCTAAAAAACTTTTTGGCAGCGTTGTTGTAATCTATTATTCTATAGCCCGGTCCCAATATTATCATACCAACCAAGTTATTCTCAAAGATTGTCTCCCGAGCCAAAGTCCTCATTTCCAAAAAATCATATTTAAAAATGCCAAAACTAATAATAAATAGGGAAATAGGCATTATTAAAGCCGCATAGTCTATGCTTCGCTCCCGGGAATTTAAAATTAACAGCAGTACCCCTGCCAGAGGCAGTAAAGAAGCAAAGGAGAAAATTAAAAAGTGGAATTTGGTATATCGGTCCTTATGCTTTAGGTATGCTAAAAAATAAATGATCATAGTCAGAAGCAAAAACAGAATAACAAATGAGATATGAACATAGTACCAAATACCTCTCTCCATATATAAATCATAATATCCAAAGAACTGCCTTATTTCCCAATCTTTATAGAAAAGATGGTGCCAAGAATTGGTAATTCGAATAAAAAAAGTAATTACAGGGACAATAAAAAGTAAAATGACCGTCCGGCTTCGTACTTTATTAATGGTTTTAGTATGTAAGAGAGCCACCAGAAGCCATAGTACGGAAACGAAGGGCAATCCCAGATATTGGAATTGATTCCAAAAAATCATTTCTTGTAAATTGCTGCTATTGATGATCATTATATAACCAATCAAATATACACTGATACATAAAACCAAGGCAGAAAAAGTCCTTCGGTAGCTATTTCTTCCCTTTGAAAAGCAATAGGCCGCTAAAAACTGAGTTAATATAACCGCCAGAATCAAGTAAAGGCTAAACAAAATTTTCAAATAAAACACCTCGGCATATATGGAATTCCAGGTTATTTTTCTGTATATAATTGCTAATTCAACCAATATGGATAGTTTCCTCCCGCCTTAAGCATTTAAAAATTTATTATTTATAATAAAAACCAAAGCTTAAAAGCATTAGAAAGGGCATGGCCACAAAATAATGGCCATGCCGATCATTCAAAAAATACTGTTTAACCCCTTCTATAGCGGTATTTTTAGATATCCGGTTTTTCCGTTATTTCCCGGGTTGGGTTAGCATCTTCAGTCTTGGCCGGTTGGATGGTTATGGAGCCCCCGGCTTGGGCCACGGCTTCCTTAACCAAGGCTATCCCCTGGCGGGAATAGTCGATGGAATCGGCCAAGCTATGCAGGGCTTTTTCCGGGTTATGAAAGCCCATAGAGTTTTCCGCCGAAACAAAATCCCAGTACCAAACAGCCCGACGGCTTAGAGCCTTAGCCTCATTTAACTTATCGCTGTCAACGCCGACAATTTTCTGGGCCGCTTCAATGGAAAGAATTAACTCTTCTGCAAGTTGACCGGCCTTATGGAGCTGCTCACTGACTTTATCTTGAATATATTTGACCCTTTCTCTTCTAGCCTCGGGACCGTCTTTATGACAGGTGCCGCAGGACTGTTCCGCCGTCTTTAACGGGCTGGTCCACCAGTGGGAAGAATATTTTTCATTGCCGGCTTTCATATAGGGCATATGACAATCGGCACAGGATACACCGGCAGTGAAATGGGCAGAGTCGTTATACATCTCGTATTCGGGATGTTGGGTTTTAAGCATTCCCTGCCCGGTCTTGGCATGCTGCCAATCGGCAAAGGCAATCTCATCATAATATTCCTCGATATCAGCGGGTTCAAATCCTTTGGTCCAAGGGAAGGTAACTCTGTTTTTATTTTCCTTATCAAAATAGTACTCCACATGACATTGGGCACACACCAGAGTCCTTTTCTCCTGGTGGCTTAATTTATCTGGATCTTTGCCAAGTTTTTTAAGAGCATCCCTTAAAGGAGGCTGAACTATTTTCAGTTCCATGGTCTTATTGTCATGGCAGTTGGCGCAACTAATAGGGATCATGCTGTTGGGATCTTTTAAATGTTCCTTTAAAGGTGTGGCATAGTAGTCGTCACCCAATTTTTCATATAGAATCGGTACATTGGGTGATTTGCAGGTTAAACACGAACCCACCGTTTGGTCATTAACCCTCTGCGTATTTTTAAGATCGATAACTGACCAGACATGGCCCCGATCCTCGTTATAATCTATAGAAAACCCATAACCGGCCCAAATGTTTTGTTTCCACGGGTAACTGGCAATATGGCTGGAACGTTCCGAAGAACCATAATTAGCTTTATCCTCATCAAGCACTTCCAGGTTTTTTTGATAGGAAGTATACTGATGGGGAAAATATTTTCCCCAAACCTTAGGGTCCAGTTCTCCGTCGGAGATATCCCATTTTAAAGCCGTCACCGGCTGATTAACATTGCGGGAACAAGCGGTTAATAGCAAGCCAATTAATAATAACGCAAGGCCAATTTTGTATATTTTTCCTAATTTTCTGTTGATTTCCAATTTATTATCCCCCTTTCCTCTTTTCTCATTGGCCATGTGGTGTTGTCCGATGACACCTGAAACATTCATCATCCATTAAAAAATTACCCTCTACCAAATCTCCATGACATCGCAAACAATTTTCCTGGACCGTAGCAGTATTTTTCAGTTTAAGCATGGCATTGGGGTCACCGAAAATATTGTGATACAAGTGCCCAGTACCTGCCGTTGCCTTGGACCAGGTTTTCAGGACATAATTAGTCTGGTCAGTATGACAATCATTGCAGTTGGTGAATTGGCGGTGGGCCGAATGCTGCCATTCCCGATAAACATCGTCCATAATATGGCAGGAAGCACAAAAATCCGCTTCTTTGGTATAAGCATTTACTCCCAGGCTGCCTAAAAAGGCTATTAGAAGCATTAAACTTAATCCTGTCAAAACAAAAAGCCCTTTATGCTTGTTCCACAGAGTATTGGGAGCCCTAATCAGGTTGTGTAGCATAGTTACCCCCCTTCTTTTTTTATTATAAATATATACCGCTTTTGGCGCTTTTTAAAACCACTTTCTCGATAAAAATTACAAAAAGTGCCAATTTTTGCTTTCATAAAACACCAACTACCTGATACTTTAGCCCTGATAAAAAAAGCCGCCCTCTATTGCAGTAAAGGCGGCTTAATTTCCACTTACCGATTAGCTATTAATTTATGAATTTACCGGTCAAAAATCATATGTGCTTAATATGTTCCAGACCCTGTTCTAAGATTCGGAAGATATGCTCATCATCTAAAGAATAATAAACATTTTTGCCTTCTTTTCTATGCTTAACCAGTCTCAGATTTCGTAAAACCCTAAGCTGGTGGGAAACGGCTGATTGAGACATGTCTAAAGCACAAGACAAACAGCAAACACACATCTCCCTTTGTTGGAGACAATGCAATATTTTCAGTCTGGTGGGATCACCGAAGGCTTTAAATATGGCTGAAAGGCTCAGAATTTCAGTGCTCTCCAGCATGGTCTCTTTAACCTCATTAACCGCATCTACATGAGCGCAATTTTCTTCGCATACCAATTCTTTGCTCACTACTATCACCCTTTATAAGAATTTCCTTCCGGAAAATATATTAAACCTTAGCCTGCATTACCCGCATGGCATTTAAAACCGCCAAAAGTGCAACTCCAACGTCGGCAAAAACTGCAGCCCACATACTTGCTAATCCTAAAGCACCCAAAATCAGCACCAAGAACTTTACACCTAAAGAAAAAATAATGTTTTGCCGGACGATAGCATTAGTTCTTTTGGCAATTTTAATGGCTGTGACCAGTTTACCCGGCTCATCGGTCATTAAAACAACATCTGCCGCTTCAATGGCCGCATCAGAACCCAATCCTCCCATTGCAATGCCGATATCAGCCCTGGCCAAAACAGGGGCATCGTTGATACCATCACCGACAAAAACCAGCTTTTCATCCCGATTTTTTTCTTTAATTAAAGCTTCTAACTTCTCTATTTTATTTTCGGGCAATAATTCCGCAAAAAACCGATCCACTCCTAAAACACCGGCCACCTTTTTCGCCACTTGGCCATTATCTCCGGTTAACATCACAATCTTTTCGATGCCCATTTCCCGTAGTTTTTTTATAGTATCCACGGCATCTTTTTTGATTTCATCAGAGATTAGGATACTGCCGGCATAAACTCCATCCACAATTATATGCACCACGGTCTCCGCTTCTTGTTCATATTGGGAAGCCAAACCCCTAATTTTTAACAGCTTGTTATTACCGGCCAGTATTTCATGACCTTGGCAAATAACCTTTACTCCCAATCCTGCCATCTCTTCATAGGTTTTTATCAATGCTTTATCTATCTCTTTGCCATAAGCCTGGGAAATGGATTTTGCAATTGGATGATTGGAATAAGCTTCGGCTAAAGCAGCATATTCCAATAATTTTTCCTGGCTGAAGCCAGGGCTGGGTTTTACTTCTGTAACCTTAAAAACCCCTTTTGTTAATGTCCCGGTTTTATCAAAGACTACCGTCGAAACATCCTTCAGAGCTTCTAGGAAGTTCCCACCCTTTACTAAAATTCCGTTTCTGGAAGCACCGCCTATTCCCCCGAAAAAACTTAGAGGAATAGATATCACTAAGGCACAGGGGCAAGAGATTACCAAAAATATCAAAGCCCGATAAAACCATTGGGAAAAAAAGGCTCCTTCCAAAATTAAGGGCGGAATTACCGCCAGTGCCACTGCCAGGAATACGACAACCGGAGTGTAAATTCTTGCAAATTTGGTTATAAAATTTTCCGTCGGCGCTTTCCTGCTTCCGGCATTTTGCACCAATTGAATAATTCTATTGACTGTTGATTCGCCAAACCTTTTGGTCACCTCGACTTTAACCAATCCGGTAAGGTTAATGGAGCCGCTTAATAGTTCTTCACCAACTTCAATTTTCCTGGGTACAGACTCCCCGGTTAGAGCTGCGGTATCGACCATAGTGGTTCCTTCCACAATTATGCCGTCCAGGGGCACCCTCTCACCGGGTTTAATAATAATTATATCACCTATGCTGACATTTTCCGGGTCAACTTTTCTTTCTATTCCGTTTTCCAGTAAATTGGCATAATCGGGTTTAATGTCCAGCAAGGCTTTGATAGACCTGCGGGATTTATTAACAGCCATATCCTGAAAAGTCTCCCCTATCTGATAAAACAGCATAACCGCTACACCTTCAGGATATTCGCCAACAATAAAAGCGCCTATGGTAGCAATACTCATTAGAAAATTCTCGTCAAAAATTTGGCCCCGCCTAATATTGTTAATAGCTCGAGCCAAAACTTCCCCGCCGATTAAAAAATAACTTATTAAAAACAACGCCAATTCCAAGGACAAATTACCTTTGTAAAATATTGCCGCAACAAAAAATATTATGCCTATTCCAAGTTTAAAAATATGCTTTTTTGCAAAAATTTCTTCATCTTCCGGCTCTTCCGTATTTTCTTGGACAACTATTACCTCTACTTGGGGTTCAATAGTTTTAATAATTTTTTCGATTTCTTTTAGTATATTGCGAAAATTGCGGTTAGCCTGCTGGCTCAGTTCAATACTCATGATGCCGGTAGCAAAATTAACGGCTGCCATTTCTATGCCTTCTAACTTTTGGGTTTGCTCCTCCACTTTTTTGGCACAATTGGCGCAACCTAGACCTTTTAAAAATAATTTTATCTCCATCGCAAACTCCTCCACAAACAATATATGAACAGTTATTCATTTGTTCAATTAAATTATAACTGCCCAGGAGGAGTTTGTAAAGTTCAAAGCACACCATATTTTTTATAAATATCGGCCAGAAGTTTACCTTCCTCCAATTCCTTTTTTATTGAATTTTCTTTATTCACTTTTTCTAAAGCTTTTTCGATCACTTCACCGGCTATTTGGCTGGGTATCACCACTACCCCGTCATAGTCAGCAAAAATAATATCACCCGGATAAACCATAACACCACCACAAAGAATTGGACAATCATAATCTATGACATAGCCCCTGCCTTTAGAATCCAAAGGCTTAAAACCGGCACAAAATACAGGAAAATCCATGGCAATGATTTTTTTAACATCCCGAATTAAGCCGTCGATGATAGCCCCAACGGCTCCTCTGGCTTTGGAAGCGGTAGATAAAAGTTCTCCCCAAAGGGAAATCCGTGGTGACTTATTGGTAGAAGCTACAAACACTTCATTTTCTTTTAAGCTGTCAATAGCTTTAATCTCTATATCATAAGGATTGGTGTATTCCTTATAAACATCAACAGCTAAACAGGTCTTAGCCTTTCCGACTATCACAAAATCCTCATGAATTGGCCTGATGTTCTCCTCCATAACCTGGTTCCGATAGCCTAAATCATCCAAAATATCACTAATTACCGCCGAATATAATTTTTGCCGCATCATATCAAACATTTCTTTTTCATTTGTAAACATTTACAATACCTCCATTTATTTGATGTATTTCACTCATTCTCCAACAGATAAAAAAATCCTGCCCTAACCTTTGTTAAGCAGGATTTACCCAAAAGCTAAAATAGACTGTTCAGCCCCAGGATAAGCAGAGGAGCAAACACTATCATCACTAAACAAAACTTCATATTGTATTTTAAAACAATATTTAATGGTTTTTCATCTATGGTTTCCCCCACAATCACATTATAAGGAACAAAAGGCGAAATCAGCATAGCCATAAACCAACAGGTTAACAAAGTTAAGGCAAAACTAGCCTTTGATAAACCGATAAGTCCCGGTGTAATGGTCATTGCATAGGCTGTCACGGTGATCATCATGTGAACGCCGATAGCCGATAAAAGCATTGTTACCACTATAAAGATTAGAATAATAAAATATGTTGGCAAATGGTTTAATATTAAAACCATATCCTCAATACTTTCTTTTAACGGGGTAAAGGATACAATGGAACCTAAAAAATTAGCCGAAATTAAAAAAGGAAGAAAACCCTTAAAACTCAGGAAATTTTCACTATAACCCCTGAACTCGCTTTTATACTTATCCAAAGCCTTTAGCAAAAACCCCCAGACCAAGGAATAAACAATGATTATAATGGCGATAGTGTAGAGGATATTGGAAAGAGTTAAGATTTTCCCGCCTATGGAAGCTAAACCAATTAAAATAAAAATATGGGCCAAAAGTTCATATACCTTTTTGTAACTTCCATTGATTCGGCCCGTTTGGCCTAAATTACCCTGAAATTCTTCTAATAACTTCTTATCGGTTTTAACTAAAACCGTAGCTACCAGAACAATCAAAGCAACCATGGCTAAACCGGTAAAAAAATAATCGGAATAAGTTAGGCCGGAAAATAGCAAAACCATAATTACCAAAGGGTCGTAAGGCGAAAAAGCAACATAAGAAGAAAAGCCGGCAGCATATAATAAGGCCAAAAACTTTTGGGGGAAATTTATCTCTTTAAGAATATTTTTCATAACGGGAATTGAGCCAATATCTAAAGCAATACTCAAAACCAGATGGGTTACAGCCAAAAAAGAAAATAAAAATCCGGGTTTTTCCGACTTAGCTTTAACAAAACTTTCTATAGCCCCCAAATAGTTCCCGTATTTAATGGGAAAAGAAATAAGGGGTATAACCACAAAAAGAATGGGCATACCCAGTCCCTTCATTAAACTTTCATACCAAACATCAAAACCTAAATGATACTTATATAAAAGAAAATGTCCCACGGCAAGGGAAATCAATGATACATACAACTGAAAACCTTTGTTTTTATAAAGGGCCGAGATTAAAAAAGCTATCATACCTAAAGAACTCAAGAAAATAAAAACCTTGGCGTTTATCCCGAAAAACTCGTTAATAAGGACTAAAATAAATAAAAAATACATGCTAAAAAAATATAACCTTTTCATTCCCTTGCTGCTCCTCTTATTAAGCTGTTATCCAAACTATCTTTCATCATATCACAACTTTCTGAAAATGTTTAACAAAAGAAATTAATTTTTCTTAAAAATTGAGCCAGGGCTAAACAGATGGGATTCAGCCCGGGGGCAGGAAAACAAGAAGAGTGCCTCTTAAATATTAGCTTGCTGTCTAATATCTGAGAGGCACTCCTTTTAAAAACAGGTACCAATTCCTTCTCTAGTCTTAGCTTTTCTGCATTTACACAGTTCCATGGGTCCTGCTCTAACCTTTGTTATGTGATTTTACCTAAATTTTAAGATAAATAGTTCAGCCCCAGGATAAGCAGAGGAGCAAACACTAACATAACCAAACAAAACTTCAGATTGTATTTTAAAACAATATTTAAAGGTTTTTCGTCTATGGTTTCCGCCACAACCATATTATAAGGGACAAAGGGCGAAATCAACATAGCCATAAACCAACAGGTTAATAAAGTTACCGCAAAGGCAGTGTTTGACAAACCGATAAGTCCCGGTGTAATGGTCATAGCATAGGTCGTCACGGTGATCATCATGTGCACGCCTATGGCCGACAAAAGCATTGTTAACACAATAAAAAATAGAATAACAAAATAAGTCGGCAAATGATTTAATATTAAAACCATATCCTCAATACTTTCTTTTATCGGAGTAAAGGACACAATCGAACCTAGGAAATTGGCTGAAATTAAAAAAGGAAGAAAGCCCTTAAAACTCAGGAAATTTTCACTATAACCCCTGAACTCACTTTTATATTTATCCAAAACCTTTAACAAAAGCCCCCAGACCATTGAATAAACAACAATAATTATGGTGATGGTGTAGAGGACATTGGAAAGAGGCAAGATTTTCCCGCATATGGAAGCTAAACCTATTAAAAAGAAAATATTGACTAAAAGTTCATATGCCTTTTTGTGGCTCCTATTGTTTTGGCCGGAAAAACTTAAATTAGTTTGAAATTCCTCTAATAACTTTTTATCAGCTTTAACTAAAACAGTAGTTACCAAAATAATCAAAGCCACCATGGCTAAACCGGTAAAAAAATACTCAGAATAAGTTACACTGGAAAATAATAAAACCATAATTACCAAAGGGTTGTAAGGGGAAAAAGCTATAAAAGATGAATAACCGGCAGCATATAATAAGGCCAAAAACTTCTTGGGGAATTTCACTTGCTTAAGGATATTTTGCAAAACTGGAATTGAACCAATATCTAAAGCAATACTTAAAACCAAATGGGTTACAGCCAAAAAGGAAAATAAGAAACCGGGTTTCTTCGACTTTGTTTTGACAAAACTTTCAATGGCTCCTAAATAGTCACCGTATTTTATGGGAAAAGAAATAAGGGGTATAACTACAAAAAGAACGGGCATGCCCAGCCCCTTCATTAAACTCTCATACCAAACATCAAAGCCCAAATGATATTTATATAAAAGAAAATGCCCTACGGCAAGGGAAATCAATGATACATACAACTGAAAACCTTTGTTTTTATAAAGAGATGAGGCTAAAAAAGCTACCATGCCTAAAGAACTCAAAAAAATAAATACCTTGGTGTTAATTGCAAAAAATTCGTTAGTAAGAACTAAAACAAATAGAAAATACATACTGAAAAAATAAATTTTTTTCATTTCCCCTGCCGCACCTCTTTTAGCTTTTGTCCAAACATCTTTAATAATATCACAATTTATAAAAATGGTTTGAAAAAAATTTTTATTTTTTAATGAAAATAATGATGAAATAAAATTAATCTTCTTTCTGGAAAAAGACAGGATAAAGACCAATTTCAGTTCGATGGCTCGGAAAGAAAGAAAGTGCACCTTAAATTTTGGTGCACTTTATAGTTTAAAACCAAATTTTAGCTGAACACATGTTTCCCTTTATTTAAAAACTCTTCATAATCCTCTTCCTGACCGTTATTATCCTTGGCCCAGCCCGTTACCCGCTGATAATTCTTGCCGTGCAGTATAAACTTTTCTTCATTGGGGATATCTGTCATTCCATCCTTAATATGCAACTCAATGGCATCCAGCCTGCTCCTTTTTAATATTCCGCTAAGTTCATGGGAAATTTCTAATACTCTCCGATAGTCTTCTTTAGTAAGCATACAATCCCCCCATCGTTGGAATTTCTCCCCGTTGTTCTTTGTATTCATTATACACTAATTTGTTAGTATTTTCTGCGTCTTCTAAATAATTTTTTTCTTTTTTTATAAAAGGAATTATGCTACTATTTATCGAACTAAATCAAAAAATGACGAATATAAAGGAGCATAAAAGTAGTGAAAAAAATATTTATTGGCTTAATATTATTCCTAGCAATTATTTTCACCGTTTTCGCATCAGGAGAGAAAGAAGTTTTAAGTTCCGCCAGCCCTTCCCAAGCTAACAACATAAACCAGGAAGATGAAAGTAAGAAGGAAGAAGATAGCGCTGCTGAAAATAACCCGCCGGAAGTAGTTGAGGAAAAACTGCCTTTACGGGAGCCGGTTGTTAAGGATTTAAGCTATGAAGAAGTCCTCCAATTAATTGAATCCGATGACAAAAAAATCGTGGACAACCCTAATGATTTATTGGTTTTAGTAAACAAAGAAAATAATTTATTACCTACATATGTGCCCGAAGATTTGGTCATTCCCAACGTACCCTTTTCTTTTCAAGGGGAAGACCAAAAAAAATACCTTAGAAAAGATGCGGCTCAAGCCTTAGAAGCCCTTATTGCCAAGGCTCGGGAAGAAGGCCATGAAATCCTGGCCGTATCCGGTTATAGGTCATATGAAAGACAAAAGTCTATTTTTCTAGGAAATGTAAAAAAACATGGTTTTACACAAGCCAACACTTTCAGTGCCCTGCCCGGTCAAAGCGAACACCAAACAGGACTGGCTATGGATGTGAGTTCCGCCTCGGTCAATTACACTTTATCCAACAGCTTTGCTGAAACACCGGAAGGGAAATGGCTAAACGAAAACGCCCATTTATTTGGCTTTATCATCAGATATCCCCGGGATAAAGTGCAAATAACAGGTTATCAGTATGAGCCTTGGCATATTCGTTATGTCGGTATGGAGGCTGCTACTGAAATTAAAATGAACAATTTGACTTTGGAGGAATACCTTAATCAATAAAAAAAAGGAACTGTTGCGAAACTAGATTTGCAACAGTTCCTTTTTGGTAGCTACAGTATTAACAGTGGCTACAGTTTCTACGGCAAAACAAGGTTAAGGTTTCGCTGCGTTAGGTTAAGGTTAATATTAACGTGCCATCGTGTCACCGTGACATCAATTTTCAGTTGGAAAAGACGGAAAAGGAAGATTAAAGATTACGTCAGCTTCGTTGACTAGCTTCCGCTTCGCTAGATATCACCAGAACCATTTTTGTTACCTATGTCCTGACTGAACACTGAACATAAATCACAGAGTACAGGGCACTGGGCATAAAACCAAAAAAACTATCCCAAAATGCAAGTCGCCAGTCACTTCTCTTTAAACACGCCGCTTTCCAGGATATCCCCAAAATTGTTAAAATAGGTGGCTTTAATGTCATTAGCCTGACAATACTTGTATAGCGAGCCTTTGGCAAAGACGATGTCGGCTTTGGAGGCAGGGCAAGTATCGGAAGACCCATCGCCTATATAAACGGTCTTTTCGCCATTACTGCGCAGCCTGTTCATAAGACCGGACTTACAAGTCCCGCATAATCTGCAATCTTCATTATGGTGGGGGCACTCAATTTGAAAACACCCGTCATAAATTAGTTTGTTGGCATAATAGGGAATTTGAAGATTAAACTTTGCCAGGATTTTTTCAATAATAAAGTCATAACCATCGCTTAAAATGTAGATTGGATAATTATTCTGCCGGCATTGGGCTACAAACTCCGGGAAGTATTCATCAATCTCCATGGTCTCAGCAAGTTTTTCAATATCTTCCAGGGTAGCGTCAAAAAGCCGGAAAGTGAGATTGGCGCAATCCCGGGTAGACAGCTTTTTCTCTTCCCATAGTTCATTTATCTTCTGCCATCCGTCCCTGGCAAATTTTTCGACCATGGCCTGGCAGGTATCAACCTTGGTTATGGTTCCGTCAAAATCTATAAACACAATTTTTTTATCCATCATTCTCTCCATTTGGTTATTAAGATTCTCGAAGTGCCTTCGATATCCCCACTGCCCAGTATGGCTGAGATTAAAGATACCCCGTCTATCCCGCTTCTTTTAACCTCGCTGATATTGTCAACGCCAATACCCCCTATGCCGACAACGGGGATGGAGACCCGTTCTTTAATCTTTATTAAACCTTCGATACCTATAGGTTCTCCGGCATCACTTTTGCTCCCGGTGGGATAAACGGGACCTGCCCCCAGATAATCAGCACCGTTTTTCTCACCAAAAACAGCCTCATCCACGTTGGATACCGAGTAACCCAGTATTTTGGAAGGACCTAATAACCGCCTGGCAACGGTTAAAGGCAAATCCTCCTGACCTATGTGTAACCCATCGGCATCGACAGCAAAGGCAATATCCAGGCGATCATTGATGATTAAAGGAACATTATAGGAGTTAACCAACTCCTTCATTTTAAGGGCAATATTATAAAAATCACGGCTGGAAACTTCCTTTTCTCTCAACTGCACCAGGGTAACCCCTCCTTTAAGGGCTTTCTCTACTGCAGAAAAAATATCTTCCCCTTTTAATATTGCCCTGTCGGTAACCAAATACAGGCTATAGTCTACAAACATTTTATATTCCCTTCTTTCAGAACATCCTCAGTAGTAAGATTATGGATATAATCAAACAATTTCACTCGGAAAGTACCTGGTAATACACCGTCCAAAGATTTGGCTGCCATTTCACCGGCCAATCCCATGGCTAATATCCCTGCAACGCTCGAAACGAATCTATCATTGTTTACTGCGGCGGTAGCGGCAACCAAAGCCCCTACCATGCAGCCTGCACCGGTAATTAAAGTCAACATGGAAGTCCCGTTTTCTATTAAGCATGTTCTGATGCCGTCTGATACAACATCCACAGGACCGGTGGCAGCTACAACGATATTATGTTTCTGGGCCAGGTACCGGCAGGCTTCAACGGCATCCTTGCCATCGGCAAGGGAATCTACGCCCCGAACCTTTCCCTGAAAACCCGCCAAAGATTTAATTTCCCCAATATTGCCTTTAAGAACGGTTACCTGACCCCTGGCTAAAAGTTCATTGGTAAACTTAGCTTTCCTGCTGATGGCACCGCAGGCTACAGGGTCAAGAATTACAGGTTTGCCAAGCCGGGCGGCTTTTGCGGCTGCAAGAAAGGCAGCCTCTTCCTGCTCCTCGGTAAAAGTTCCGACATTAATATAAAGAGCGGAAATCAGGTTTACGAATTCCTCAACCTCGGCTTTAGATTCGCACATGGCAGGCGAGGCTCCAAAGCTTAGCAGGATATTGGCGCAATCATTAATAGTTACATAATTGGTAATTGCTTGTACTAAGGGAGTTTGCTCCCGCACATTTTTAATTGTTTCGGCTACTTTATTTAACATTTACTAACCTCCTAATTAATGAATGTTGGCTTAATAACATAGTGCTTAAGTGTGTTGGTGTTTAAGTGTTAGCGAAGCGAAACCTAATTAGCATTTTGGCGACTTATTGGGTTGTATCCCATGCATGGAATTTCCCTGACCCAACTGCACCTGAGTAAGCTTAAAGGATGCATCAGATAAAATTGTCATCCATCGGATGCATCAACCTTTTTGCTAAGGAGCAGATGCATCCCCAAAATTAACTTTCATCGGGCACATCTTTTAATGTGACTTTTATGCTTTTTCAACATTTCGACTACTTAAACTTGAAATTAAAGAAGTGATTGGTAGGACCGACCCCATGACCTAACGGGAAAGAATTTTCAATGGCTCCCTGGATATATTTCTTAGCCGCCTTAACAGCTTCTACTACCGGATAGTCTTGAGCAATATAAGCTGCAATAGCGGAAGAAAAGGTACATCCGGTGCCATGAGTGTTTTTAGTATTAATTTTTTTCCCTTCCAGAAAGGTAAAATCTTGTCCATCGTAGAAAACATCGGTAGCGCCATCAGCCAAATGACCGCCTTTAACAACAACATTTTGGGGTCCCAGCTTGTGAATTTGGATTGCCGCCTCCTTCATATCATCTATGTTTTCTATTTTCCTTTCAAGGATTACCTCGGCTTCAGGCAAATTGGGCGTCACTACCAAGGCCAGGGGAAACAAAACTTCGATTAGCTTGTTCTTAGCCTCCGGCTGTAAGAGGTTGCATCCGCTTTTGGAAACCATCACCGGGTCCAGCACTATTTTTTTATAAGCGTGCTTCCTGAGACAGCTCCCAATGGTTTCAATAATTTCAATGCTGGATACCATACCGATTTTTATGGCATGAATTTCAATATCATCAAATAAGCAGTTAATCTGGTCCCGGATAATTTCCGAATCCATTTCCCGGACATTGAATACCCCCATGGTATTTTGGGCGGTAATAGCCGTTATTACACTCATGCCATATGTTCCCAAAGCGCTAAAGGTTTTGAGATCGGCCTGAATTCCCGCGCCTCCGCAGGAATCTGAGCCGGCAATAGTTAATACATTTTTCATAAATATCCTCCCTTCCGACAATTAACTACAGAAAGTTTTCCGTAGAACAATAGTAAACTCGTTGGGATAAAAACAAAAGGGTGCAAGTAATTGGCACCCTTTTCTTTAAAAAAAGATACAATTACTTTCCTACGCTGGTATTACCCAAACAGGTTCAAAGGGTCAGGCCTTTTAACAGTACAAGGCCTTCTCAGCATTTCGCTCCCCTAGTAATTGTTAAATATTCATTTTATGTCAATTATAAATCAAAAATTTACAAAAATAAATACATTTGTTAAATCCTTTCCAGTTCACCAATAAACTGATTAACATTAAAGGGCAGCAAATCATATCCCCCTACTTTTTGCATATATGCGGCACATTTTATACAATATAAATTACCGTCCGTATCAATATGGGTTATCGGCACTTCCCCATGAATGCTTTTGCATCTTGTACATCTTAAAATATAAAGTTCTTCCATAATGAGCCCTTCCTTTGTTATTTTTATTATTCTTAAACTTTACTATATTTTTAGACTTTTGTTAAGGTTCCAAATTGATGTCCAAAATTTTTTGTCTTTATATTTCAAAGGTTTTTTAAGACTTAAGGCTCTACCGCCGTTATTTGGAGTAGAGCCTTAAGGTTCACATTATTTTTTTATATCTATAACTCTGGCCTCGACATGAATGGGATTTACCCTGATAATGGTTTCTCTTTTCTTACCGTAATTCATTTCCTCTTTTTCGCTATTTGCCTCAAGTTGTTCTTTTTCGGCATTATTCTCCTCAATTTGTTCTTTTTGGATATCATTCTCAATTTCTTCGTCTTTTACATCCACTGGGTTTTCCTCTGGCAAATCGGGCTCGGCATTTACCTCAGCCAAACTTTCCTGCGTTGCGGAAACCTCTTTAAAACTGACAAAGTCCCTGGGCCATACCTTAACCGGCTTTTTTACTTCTGTTTTTTCCATGTCTAATACCCCCTTAACCGGCAAAAAATTTTTAAATCACTATAATTTATTCGATATCCTCAATTTATGTTAATATTCACAAAAGCTATTCTTCATCATAGTGATCTAAAAAAGAATGCATTTTCCCGTCTTTTTTCCAGCCCAAAATGCAATCCAGATGCACATTTTGAGCGGCCCGGAAAATGGATTTTTCTACTTCCTGAAAATCTTGACTCAATTCTTTAATCAGCTTTTTTATTTCATAGCGTTTATTACCGGTTTTTTGGGCTGCTACCATACAGGCGCAATTCATGGGACTGATACCGCTTTCCCGGATAAATTTTTCAATACTGTCTTCCCGGATCAGGTACATGGGCCTAATTAACTCTAACCCTTTAAAATTAGTGGATTTCAGCTTGGGCAGCATGGTTCGGAAATTACCGGAACACAGCACATTTAGAAGGGTTGTTTCAATAACATCATTAAAATGGTGCCCTAAAGCCAGTTTATTGCACCCTAGTTCCCGGGCTTTGGCATATAATGCCCCTCGGCGCATTTTAGCGCATAAATAACAGGGATAGTCACTGGCAATGTTATCAGCCACTGCAAAAATCTGAGATTCAAAGATGGTTATAGGGATATTCAAGTATTCACAGTTACTAATCAGGAGGTCCTTTACCGAGCTATGGTAGCCGGGATCCATTGCAATAAACTCCAATTCAAATTCTACCTTTCCGTGCCGTTTTAATTCTTGGAAGAGTTTTGCCATAAGGAGGCTGTCCTTGCCGCCGGATACGGCCACGGCAACCTTATCGCCCTCGCTGATAAGCCGATACTCTTTTACAGCTTTAACAAACTGGGTCCAAATGGGATATCTGTATCTAGTGATAATACTGCGTTCTATTTCTTGCAGCGGTTTTCGTTCCCCCAGGGGAACAATTATCTCACAGCCGCTTCCGACCAGTCTGTTCATGCTTTAACCTCCCGTAGACGTAATTTTGGCTGGACCATAATTTCGGCGACTCTAAAGAGTCGCCGAAGCTAATGTACCAATATCTTTTACACAGGTTTTTAATAACTGGTTATTTTTTGTCAGGCAATATTTCGATCCAATAACCATCGGGATCGGAAATAAAATATATGCCCATATCTTTATTCTCGTAACAAATGCAGCCCATCTTTTTGTGGTGTTCATAAGCGGCTTCATAGTCATCGGTAACTAAAGCCAAATGGAACTCATTTTCTCCTAAATCATACTTTTCCGTTCGATCCCTCAACCAGGTTAATTCCAAAGTATGGGAAGTTGTACCATCACCTAAATAAACTAAAATAAAGCTTCCGTCACTAGCTTCCATCCTTTTTACTTCTTTCAGATTAAGGGCTTCCTCATAAAACTTAATACTTTTTTCCAGATCTAAAACATTAAAATTATTATGGGCAAATTTAAAATTCATTTTCCATTCCCCCATTTATTATTTTTCGAAATTCTAAATTTTAGCCTATAATCCTCAGGTCCTTTTTATATTCTTTCCATTGTATTATAATATTTGCCAATATGGTTAATCAACCTTGATTAATTTTTAAAAGCAATGCCAAGGAAGTAATAGATTACTTAATGGACTTTCATTCCCCATGTATTAAAAAAAGGCCAGGCTGATAGCCTGGCCTCTTTCATGGGTGGTTGATGGAGTTACAGATTTTGCTTTAATTTGTGAAATATTTTGCTTGCTTCTTTAAGATTTTAACAAGAATAAAATATAATGTCAATATATTGCATAAATATTTTTTATGCTTTTTTAGGTCCAATAAAGACTTATTTTTTCTACAGTTTTCTAAAGAATAAAAAAAATCGCCAATTAAGAGGCGATATCTTTAAAGTGAATGTTTATATATTTTTCGACTATTTAAGGACCAGATTTTTTCCGAAAATTTTTCTTCTTCTACATTTTCTAAAACATCCTTCATGGTATACAGGTTTGCATCCAGCAAATCCAAAACATGCAGCACTTCCGCTTCCGGAAACATAGGCCTTTTGGGACTGCCAAATTCCGGTTCACTGTGATGAGCAAGGACCATATGTTGAAGAAGCAAAGATTTTTCCCTCTTTATCCCAAGTTTTTCGGCCGTAAAGTCAATTAATTTTATTCCTTGAATAATATGGCCCAAAAGCTGTCCCTCTTTTGTATAATCGGATACTATTCCCAACTCATTGGCATCCAGTTCCTCGACCTTGGCTATGTCATGAAGCAATATCCCGGCATAAAGCAAATCGGTATTTAAAAATGTATAAACCTGGCAGATTTTTTCCCCTGTTTTCAGCATATTTAATATATGATAAATTAATCCCGATTTTATGGCATGGTGATTTTTTTGGGCTGCCGGGAAGTACAATAATTTTTCTTTCTGCCCTTCAATAATTGTACCGACCAGCTTTTGAATTTCCCGGTCTTTTATTTTAGCTATGTATTGCTGTATTTCCTCATACATGCTTTGGGGACTATAGGGAGCAGCTTTTATCAAGTCCTCCATTTTTATCCCATCCTTTTCGGTAAGGGGCCTTACCCTTCGAATGGTTAACTGTAGCCGTTCTTTCCATTGACTGACTTCCGCCTGGATTTTTATCACTGCATTGATACAACAAATACTTTCATGTTCTTCGGTACAGTCCCAAATTTTAGCATTTATTTCCCCGGTTTTGTCCCCCAAAATTAAATCCAAATATTTACTGTTATTGGCAGCAAATTTAGCTTCGGCTGATTTAACAATAAAAAAACCCTGAAAAACTTCTCCTACTTCCAGTTGATTTATGGTCTTTATTTTCACTTCCATCATTACATCCCTCTCAAAAACAGGTAATTGGCCAAACCGGCAACATACATAACCGGAACGGCTATTTTGTACTCTTTATATAAATCCTTCATAGACACGCCAAAATACTCATTGGTCAAAGCCTGGCAAAGATGGATGGGAGAAATAAAGTATGTTGCATATCCTATGGTATAAATTAAAGCAGCAATAGGAACCACCTGTTCAGGGGCAACAAGGGGCAAAATCAAAGGATACATCAGCCCTATTACCACCGTCAAATTAGCTGCCACATAACTGGCAATGCTAGTCATTAAAATAACAATTATTTCCAAAGAGATGCCCAAACTTAGAATCTGTTCTAACAACAGTTTCAGTTGGGGGATATTTTCTATGATATTTTTAAATATCATAACTCCTGCTGCAGCCAGAACCAAGGGTATATATTTTTTGTTAAAAATTATTTTGCTAAAAGAGCTATTTTTTTTCCGAATAAAAAAGGTAAGAATGCAAGCCAAAAATAGAGCTATATAGGTAGGCATCCACAAAACCAGCATAATACTTAAAATAATAGGGGAAGTATAAAATAAAGCTTTTAAAACTACCTTTTCTTCCTGTTTTTCATTATCCTTATTTTCTTTTTTAGGAACTGATGATTCCTTTATAGGACGGATAAAAACCAAATAAGAGGTAGCCAGACAGATAACGGATACCGGGAATTGGGCTTTAACCAAAGTCCTAATAGGGATATTGCCGATAAAAGAAGCATTTACTAGATTAACTGCAATAGGCAGAATAAAGTACCAGGCATGCCGAACATAAAGATTTATAGCCGCTTTTCTGGCAGGGGTAATTCCCACCCGGTCGCCTAAACTGTCAATGATGGGTGCAGCTATAATAGCGGAACCTGTGGCAGTAAATGTTGCCAATAAAGAAGGAATAATGAACAAAAGAGCTTTTATGCTTTTAAAAGTCTTTTCCAAATATTCCACCATCAAATCCATGATCCCGTAATCTTTCATCATAGTACTTAAAATATTTATCAAGATTACGGTTAGGATTAAGTAAATTGTTCCCTTTTGAGTAAAAGTAATTAAAATTATCTTAATTATTTTAAGGGGATCAAACCCGGCAAATAAAGCTAAGACCATTCCGCCGCAAATAATGGCTAGCCCAATAGGCACCGCCTTTTTTACCAGCCATAGTATTAAGGTAAATGTGAGTATTAAGCCGACTACCAGCAAGCCAAGCCACCTCTAATCAGGTTTAATAAGCTTTTAATACTTCTAATAAAGCCTTCATATGACGACATTTAAAATCTTTATCCAACCGGGACCTAAAACGATAAGTGCAACAATTACAACCGGTTGTTGTGGTTTGCAGTTCCCACCGGCAATCAGCGTCAATTACATTGGCGCTGTCTTCACCGGTTAAAAACACTACCAAATCGCCTACTTCATAGGGCTCAAAGAGCTTTAATTCTTTCTTCCCGTTCATTTAATTATCCTCCATATACTACTATATTTACTACCATTATTACTTTTTCAAAAAATCCGGCATTTTTTAAAAAACTCCCATATCGATTATGATAGCACTATTAAACAACTGTTATCAATAGAATTGAGAGAACCCAAAATTAAGTAAAATGAAATACTTGTCATAAATTAAGTAAATTAGCTATAATCAAGAAGTAACTTTTTTTCAATGGATAACGTAAATTTTACTTGAAAGTGAGTGACACCATGGGTCGTAAATGGAATAATATCAAAGATAAAAAAGCATCAAAGGATACAAATATCAGCCGTATCTATGCCAAATTTGGCCGTGAGGTTTATGTAGCAGCCAAACAGGGTGTTCCCGATCCTGATTCCAATCAGGCTTTAAAATTCGTGCTGGAAAGAGCCAAGACCTACAATGTGCCCAAAGTAATCATTGACCGGGCCATTGAAAAGGCTAAAGGTTCATCGGATGAAAACTATAATGCCCTTAGATACGAGGGCTTTGGTCCTAATGGCTCAATGATTATAGTCGATGCTTTGACCAACAACGTAAACCGCACTGCATCCGATGTCCGAGCTGCTTTTACCAAAAACGGCGGTAGTATGGGAGTTGCCGGTTCTGTTTCTTATATGTTCGAGGAAACGGCAGTAATCGGCATTGAGGGAAAAACAGCCGATGAAATTCTGGAAATATTAATGGAAGCCGATGTGGATGTCCGTGATATTTTAGAAGAAGATGACACCATTATCGTTTACGCAGCCCCGGACCGGTTTCATGCTCTACAGAATGCTTTTAATAAAGCAGGCATAACTAATTTTTCCGTAAACGAAATTACTATGCTGGCTCAAAATGAAGTTACTCTTTCCCCCGATGCCCAAGCCCAATTTGAAAAACTGATCGATGCTCTGGAAGATTTAGATGATGTACGGCAAGTGTATCACAATGTAGATTTAGGTGAATAATAAAAAAATAAAAAGATAATAGACCAATAAAACCGGTCCATTATCTTTTTATTTTTGCTGTCTTTCATATCGGATTTCCTGCCATCTATCCTTGGCAATATTAACTATTTTAGGATCCAATGTTTTATCACTGAGCAGAATACTGAACCATTTTTGGGCCCGCTCATAACCGCCCAGCCTGTATTCAATTTCTCCGATAATATACAATAATGATGCTTTGTTATAGCCGGTCCCATTTTCCAGTTCATAGGTCTTTATATAGTTTTCCAGCGCGCTTTTTAAAAACCGGTTTTCTTCAACCTTATTACCTTCAAACCTATATAACCAGGCCAGTTTCAGACATAAACCTGCCAATAAATAATGACTTTCTCCAGCCAAAGTTGCACAAAGAATGGCCAATTTGAAAGACTTGACGGCTTCGGCGAAACCTCTTTCGCCATTCAGGTTAGTTATTGACGCATTATCAATATACCGTTCTTTAATAACAGCTTTATTAGCAACTTTTAAAGGCTGAAATTTTTCCGTAAAGGCAAAATTGCAATGGGTGCAAACAAAAACCTCATAATAATAGGGGTTAACCCCTTCATAATGATTGCAGAAATCGCTATCCCTTTTACTAATTCTAATAAATTTACTTCTTACTTTCTTGGTTGTAAAGGTTTTATGGCAATAGATACATTCCTTTTTCGTATCATATAAAGGGGATAGGGATTGTACTTCTTCGGATGTCATCAAAAACTATGCTCCTTTCTTTATTTCTATCTAAATTACAAGTTATTTCGGCCTATGGTCGAAAATCCCTTTTTGTTCATCCCATTCTATCCTTAACTAACCACTCCGCCAAGTGTTTTTCCCGGGTTTTTTTGATGTTTGCCAGGGATTCTTCCGTCCACCGGTAAAGCCCGGTCCTGGTTTTGGCACCAAGATTTTCTTTTTTAACGGCATCTTTTAATATGGCCGGTACTTCTTTACTATTGCAAAGGTCGGTAAAAAGATAGCCGGCGATATTGCAAAATACATCCAAACCGCCTAAATCGGCGCTTTCCAAAGGACCTGTAATTGCTAAACGGCGGCCTAGAGTATATTTTACTGTGGTATCAATGGCTTCTTTGGAGGCAATACCCGCTTCCAAAAGATATAAAGCTTCCCGGAGCATGGCCAGCTGGATACGGTTTCCTATAAAACCTAATACTTCACGGTGCAAAACAACAGGTTTCTTTCCTATTTCAGTCAGTATTTTTTCCGTAAAATCAACAGTTTTCGGCGAAGTTTCCTTCCCCGGAACAACCTCAACCAGTGGTATGAGATGGGGCGGATTCCAGAAATGGGCTACTACAAAACGGTCTTTATGCGCTAAAAGCCGGGCTATATCAGTGGGGGACAGTCCCGAGGTACTGGAAGCAAGAATTGTGTCAACAGGACAAACTTTCTCCACCTTGGCGAAAATCTCTTGTTTTAAAGCAAGATCTTCGGTTATGGCTTCGATTACAAAATCTGCATCTTCCGCTGCTTTTTCAATATTTGTTACCCCATGTATTCGCTCTATAATCTGCGGAACGTCAGTTTCCGAAATCAAACCGTTTTCCACTAAACCATCAACCATATTCCTTATCCGCTCAAATCCGCCCTTAAGGCTTGTCTCCGACCTTCCATACATATAAACCTGGTGACCGCCTAAAGCAAAAGCCAAGGTTATACCCGAACCCATAGTGCCTGTACCCAGATTGCATATTTTTTTGATTTTTTCCCCCTCCATCATTACTCCCCCTTTTTGTTTAGATTGTTATCTTTTTTTGTAGCTATTCCTTATCTATGGTCAATTTCCTTCAATTAATTTTAAAAATAGTTTTAATTTCCTTTATTGTTTATCTTAGTGAGCTTTTTCTGAAATGAAAGAAAATGTAAGCAAGTATCAATAAAAGCCAATTGACCGCCCATAACTTAATAGAACTTATACCGTTAAAAGTAAAAGGGCTCAGGGGATATAGAAAAGAGGTCGGGAAATAATCTTGAGTATGGACAGGAATATCCATAAGGATATGTAAGACCCAGGCACCGGCAGCTATAGCCGGCTTTCGATTTATTTGCCACAGGATAATTATAGCCACTGCAGCGATAACCAGGCTATGGGTCCAGTTATATACAGTATAAACCCAAGGGGGAATTGTATTTAATCCCGGCCTGCCCATAACCAGTTCTCCTGCCGTCATCCTTAAAACTACCAGGGGACCGAAAGCCAGTGCATCGGGTAAAACTCCGAAAGCGAAAGCCAGCCAATAAGGACTGCCCTTTCTGAAAATTATTCCTCCCCATAATCCGTGAGACAAAATATCGAAGATCAATCCCCCCGATCTGTTAATATTATTTATTAAGTCTCTTAAATCAGCACACTTACCTCAATAGGATAATGGTCCGACAGCTTGACATCGGAAACCTGATAATTAACTACCCTTACGGTTGGTGAAATAAAAACCAAATCTATTCTTTTAGGATTTGGTATAAAAGTGGGAATATGGGCTTTCCCCGCAATTTCCCCCACATCCAATAACGGCAAGCTCCCTAATTCCGGTTTGGTAGTATTAAAATCCCCTGCAAGAATGATGTTTGCCTTTAATTTGGAAATATAAGCGTCGATAAATTCCAGTTGCCTTGCCCGTTCAGCTTTACTTAAACCTAAATGGGTATTGAGAACATGCAATTCCTGTTTTTCCACTTGAAGTACGGTATGCAATAAACCCCTTTGCTCCTTGGCGCTGGGCAGAAGAATATGATGGTACTCTAGTATTGGAAGGGACGTAAAAACAGCCAATCCGTAATGACCTTTGCCAATGGAGACATTAGGGGCAAAGATACAATCTTTTTGTAAACTATTTTTTATTTTACTAACCTGGAATCCTCTTTTTTCATTTTCATTGATTTCTTGGAGACAGACGACATCCCCTTGTGTACTTTGGAGATAATCAATGATGGCGTCAAGGGTAGGCTGCATCCAGATATTTTTGCCGCTATGGATATTATAAGTCAATATTTTTAAAGGGCTGCCGACTTCTTTCATAAATCCCCCTGCAAACTGACTTTCGTTAATAGTTTAATTATATTTCCCTTCGGGAAAAGATATGTAAATAAAAAAGCCCAAGCTTGCTTTTAAGCAAACCTGGGTTTAAATTTTGGAGGCGAAACCCTAAGAAAAATTTATAACAGGACTGTTTTTGCGGAGTTTTTGGTACAAAAGGTCAATGTCACTGTCCTTAGGTGGATTTATCTGACTCAGCGTATATTCATACCCTAATTTTTTCCACTTGTGTTCTCCCAGGGGGTGATAAGGCAATAGTTCTATTTTCTGAACCATACTACCCAAAGAAGAAGCTAAAATCTTTAGTTTACCAATATACTCAGGAGTATCGTTAATGCCTGGCAAAATTACATATCTAAGCCAGAGGGGAGTTTTGTATTTTTTTATGGTTGTAAGGGCAGAAAAAAACATATCCTCTTCTTTGCCGGTGAGCCACTGATACATTTTGTTATCCAGCCCTTTTACATCTAAAAGCAGCAAATCGGTATAGGGCAGTGTATGTTCCAGGGCCGCGGTACTAACCCAGCCGGAAGTATCCACCGCTGTGTGAATTCCGTTTCTTTTGCATTCCCGTAAAATTTCGGCTGCAAATTCCGGCTGCAATAAGGGTTCCCCCCCGGATAAGGTTACACCGCCATTCTGCTTAAAATAGGGTTTGAAGCGGATAATTTTTTTAACTATTTCCGAGGAGGTCACTTCCAGCCCACCGTTAAAATCCCAAGTATCCGGGTTATGACAATAGCGACATCTGAGGGGACAGCCCTGAAAGAAAACAACACAGCGCAATCCCGGACCGTCCAAGGTACCGCAGCTCTCAATGGAATGAATTCTGCCCGTCATAAGTTTCCCTCCGGATTAAAATTTTTCAAAGAAGGTTCGCTGGATGATTTCCTGCTGGTGGGCGCGGCTTAGTTTAGTAAAATGCACCGCATACCCGGATACCCTGACAGTTAACTGAGGATAGTTTTCCGGCTCATCCATGGCTTTTATCAAGGTTTCCCGGTCAAGAACGTTAACGTTTAAATGATGGGCGCCCTGACCAAAGTATCCGTCAAGAATATTCATTAAGTTATTTCTTCTTTCATCATAATTTTTCCCCAGAGCTCTCGGTACTATGGAAAAGGTATTGCTTATCCCGTCAAGGCAGGCATCATAAGGAAGTTTTGCCACCGAGTTCAGACTGGCAAGGGCGCCGTTGGTATCCCTGCCATGCATGGGATTAGCTCCTGGGGCAAAGGGCTCACCATGTTTTCTGCCGTCCGGTGTCGCACCGGTTTTTTTGCCATACATTACGTTAGAGGTTATGGTTAATATGGAGAGTGTATGCTTAGCTCCACGGTAAGTCGGGTACTTTTCCAGGTTTTTGCTAAAACTCTTGACCAGTTCAACAGCAATATTGTCAACCCTGTCGTCATCATTACCGAATTTAGGAAAATCACCTTCAATTTTAAAGTCCACCGTAATGCCCTCATCATTTCTAACCGGGTAAACTTTGGCGTACTTAATGGCGCTTAAGGAATCGACAATGACCGACAAACCGGCTATACCAAAGGCCATCAGCCTTTCGACAGAGCTATCATGGAGAGCCATTTGAATTTTTTCATAGGCATACTTATCGTGCATGTAATGAATAATGTTCATAGTATTTACATACAAACCGCACAGCCAATCCTGGAGAACGGCTAAATTGCTCATAACCTTTTCATAGTCTAAAACCTCATCATTCAAGATCGGAACAACAGGTGCCAATTGTTTACCGGTTATTTCATCCCTGCCTCCATTAACAGCCAGCAATAATAATTTGGGCAGATTGGCCCGAGCCCCGAAAAATTGCATTTGTTTTACCAGCTTCATAGCAGATACACAGCAAGCAATACCGTAGTCATCCCCATACAGGCCGCGCATTAGATCGTCATTTTCATATTGGATAGAGCTGGTTTTAATGGAGATTGCTGAACAAAAGTTCTTAAAATTCTCCGGTAATTGGGTAGACCATAATACGGTCAGATTCGGTTCCGGTGAAGGACCGAGATTAATTAGAGTCTGGAGAAATCTGAATGAGTTCTTGGTTACCAAAGTACGGCCATCAAGCCCCATGCCGCCAATGGCTTCAGTAATCCACATTGGATCCCCGGCAAATAACTTGTCATAATCAGGGGTTCTTAACTGCCGTGCCATTCTAAGCTTTATAACAAACTGGTCAACCAGTTCCTGGGCTTCGATTTCTGATAAAACACCTGCTTCCATATCTCTGTTGATATAAATATCAAGAAAAGTGCTGACACGCCCCAGGGACATGGCTGCTCCGTTTTGTTCTTTGATAGCGGCAAGGTAGGCAAAGTATACCCATTGAAACGCCTCCCTGGCATTGGCAGCCGGGTTGCTGATATCAAAACCGTATTGAAGGGCCATATCTTTTAAAAGCTGTAATGCTTTTATTTGTTCACTGATTTCTTCTCTCAGCTGAATGGTTTCAAAATTCATACTTACTTTAGACATCCGCTGCAAATCATTCTCTTTTTCGGCGATGAGTCTATCCACACCATAAAGAGCTACTCTCCTATAATCGCCGATAACCCTTCCTCTTCCATAGGCATCGGGTAATCCGGTAATAATACCCAGACTTCTGGCCATCCGCATTTCACTGGTATAGGCGTCAAAAACTCCGTCATTATGAGTTTTTCTATAATCGGTAAAAATCTTCTCCAACTGTTCATCAAAGGAATAACCATATGCCTTACAGGCTTCCCTGGCCATTCTTAGCCCACCGAAGGGGTTAACAGCCCGTTCCAGGGGTTTTTCGGTTTGTAAACCCACAATAACTTCCAGCTCTTTGCAAATATAGCCAGGTCCATGGGAAGTAATGCCCGCAACACGGGAGGTATCAATACTAATGACCCCTCCTTTAGCCCTTTCCTGCTTAAAGAGTTCCAAGCATTTTTCCCACAGCTTTTTTGTTCTTTCTGTTTCCCTGCAAAGGAAAGAGTCATCGCCGGCGTAAGGTGAATAATTGTTTATGATAAAATCCCTCACATCAATTTCCTTTTGCCATTTTTCTCCTTTAAAACCGTGCCATTCTTTCCTCATACTTAATACACCCCTTAAGTAAAAAAATAACCACCCGGACATAGCACAGATAAAACTGTGTTATCGCCCAGGCGGTCGGCTTTCAATAACAGTTACAATCCTTTGTGGTGCTCCACACTAACCCGCCAGTCATGTAACTGATTTCTTCAATTATTTGCTTATATTGTACGAGGCAAATTATGGTTTGTCAATATCTTAATATTATTTTTAATAATGAAGTATCTTGGATTACAATACATTTTGGACAAAGAAAGCACTATAGTCGTCCCATATAATCAGGAAAAAGATGTAAATTTAAGAGCCCAAGCCTGCTCAAAAAGCAAACTTGGGCTCTAATTTTGGAGGCGACACCCTGAGTCGAACAAGGGGATCAAGGACTTGCGGTCCTTCGCCTTACCACTTGGCTATGTCGCCATATATTTATATTGGTGGAGGTGAACCGTATCAGTTTAAATCCACAATTAATATTAATCAATATCGGCATAAAATACTCAAAAAATAAAACCCGCTATGATTGCGGGCTTTCATTTATCAAACAGAAAACAAAAAAATCCCCGGCCTCAACCGGGGTGCTATCATGTTTTTTTCGCCCATTCCTGTCCAAACTCATCTTTAAATGTCCGCAGTGCTGCCTCTATTAGACCCTTTATTTCATCAGGAGTAATTTTTAATCCTAATTCTGCTACCCGGTTAGACAACCATTCTGCAGCTTTGTTATACTTCTCCTCGCCCTTATAATCTCGATAAACTTGCTCCACAAAGCGAACAGCCAAAGCAGCAAGTTCTTGTTTTAAGGCTAACTCAGCTTCAATCCGCTTCATACCTTCAACGCCTAATTTTTTCTTTATCCACGCAACTGTAAAACCAGCTACTACTGTGGCAAATAAGATTAATATATTATATAGTAAGTCAAGAATCATTTTCTCCATTCTATTACCTCCTCTTTAATTCTAAAATTTCTTTTTGCAATTCCTCGATATGCCTCATCAATAACTTATATAACCTTAAATCAACAACCGTGCTCTCTGCCCTTGTTATATTATCATCAGGAACAAACATATCTTCTGTTTTTCCACCTACCAATCCCAGTTTGGCTGCTTCTTCAATATCTTTTTTAGCCCAGTGATTTACCATATCTATAAACACATTATCCCCTCCTAAAAGTTCATGTTTTACATCAACCTTAAACTGCTCCCAAGCATTAGCGGCAGAACTAAATCCATATAACTTGGCTGTACCATTATCTACAAAAAATTTGGGGCAATCTTTGCCGGTAATATCATAATGTCTCCAAATGTTACTAATTCCCCAACTATAATGTCGAAGAATGTTTGCGACTAGAAATACTGTGTTTTTATAAGTTTTCTGGAAGTTTCCATCTTTATTTACACACATCTCAATACCGATAGTACAGTCATTTGGATAACTAGATAACTTTTTTAATGCATCTTCTTTATAACTTTTTGCTCCAACATGATAAGCCATTTCGTTTTCTGGGATACATTGTATGATTTGTTTGTCATCCACAATGTAATGAGCACTGACTGCCACTCCGGAATTATTGAAATAATTCCTGTTTGCTAGTGCATTGGCACCGGGATTAGTGTTAGCCGTCCAATGCACTACTACTGCTTTGGGGGTTATCTTTTTACCAGGTCTACCTCCTGCACTTGTACTAAGTAACATTTCTTTAAATTGTACTTCCATTATTACCATTGCCCCCTTTACCTTTTGCTTTTACCCATCCTTCACCAACTTTTTGTCCTGCAGCCGCCAAAATTACAGCTACAATTATATCCGCAAAATTGGCATCTATAGTTCCGCGTTTCCAATACAAGAAAAAACTACCTAATCCGAGAGTAATAGCAAGAATATCAACAACTGTTAATCCGTCTGGATCATTCCAAAATCCTTGCATAACATCACCGCCTGGCTCGCTCTAAAAGCTCATCAATCTTAGCTTCTTGACGTGTGAGATTTACTTGAATAATAGTAGTGAGATTCTCTAAAGCCTTGGTGTTATTTTGAACTACTTCGGTCAAATCATTATCGCCTTTTTGCCTCAACCACTTGTCCACTAAATAAATCAACCCTGCCACGGCAAACACGGCAATACCGTACTGAGCAATTTCAGGGCTTGGCATAATAATCACCTCCATAAAACTACCCAGGCACCATTCACCGGCACCTAGGCATAAAAATAACGCCCTTCTATCTGGCGTCCTTGTTACGCATTTTTATCCTTTTATGCACTAAGTATTGTTCAGAGTAACTGTTCAACCTGCGTTTTTATAGTAGCATCTTTTATATCTTCTAATTTAAAGGGCTCACCAGTTTTAAAGTTAGTTACCCCATTCTTAATCCAACCTGCAATAATCTCAGCTATTGTCATACTATATCACTCCTTGCATACTTAATTGCATTTGAAGAAGTAAGTCAATTTTTTCATTAATCTCTTGTTGAATTTCTTCTTGATTTAGAGGTCTCTTCTTTTCTTCATACCACTGTTCCCCTGTATTTGGGTTTATATAATGGACATAGCGAATACCTTTCTTTTCTTCTGGTTCCTCAAGGATATAAGGAACTATTATAGAATTTGAAGGTATTTCATTTTCATTAAATTCATAGACCACACCTATTACTCTAGCTTTACACTCACTTACTTTTTCAAGTATTAACAAGTACATAATACTCTACCTCCCATCTTAAATTTGTGTTTGAGTAAGCACTTCAAAACACCCATAAGTAGTGCTAGAAGCATTACGCCACACAATACCAATTTCTGCTGGATTTGCGTTATAAGTGTTAAGTTCTATATCAGAAGGATTTGTAAATTTAGACGGCACTGTATAAGAACCGACTACTACCTTACTTCTTCCTGTTCTGGTAGTATCCTCAAATTTTTTAACCATGTATTGTGTACCTTTTAATCCAACAACATAACCATATCCATCACCATCAATAGTACAACAATGGCACTCAGTAAATTCTCCAGTAATTCTTTGTCTTACAGATAAATCAGCATTATTAAGGAAATATACATCACCATTACTAGCACAAGCAATTATATGTCCGTTACTGTTTATCTTCAAATCTCTAAAAATTCCACTTGTTGGATTTCTGCTACTAGACACAGAACCATCTTTATGTATTTTATATAATGGAGAATAGCCAGTATATACATAATCACCATATATTTCTATAAAGTTACCACCAGAAGAAGTTAATACGCTAGCATAACCGGAACCTCCAAAATTTTCAAGTGTCTTATATTCTACAGATGTTCCTTTAATCCAATAAACTCTACCATGACCAACTTTTACTATAGCCACTGAACCATCTGAACGAGCAAAATCCCATCTATCAGGTGTTGGGACTGCAAAATTTGTATCTGTTTTAATGATTACAGTATAACTTGATGCATATAAGTTATAATACTGTCCAGAGGCATATGCTACATCAAATATGTCGTAATTGTTATGAATATTGACAAGTCCTTTACCGCTTAGTGATGGAGTATAATTTAATCTAACAATATAACCATCTCTAACACCAAGATATATAGCAGCATTTACCCCTACACCTTTATTTGTAAATCTATCAAAATCTACCAATTCACCTTTTTGTGTCAAACTAAATGTGGGCTGTTCTTCCCAAACCTTTATCCAAGTGCCATTGACGTTTTCCCAAACAACTTTTATTTTAGTCCAAACACCATTGACATTTTCCCAAGGCTGTTTTATTTCTGTCCAAGTTCCATTCACATTTTCCCATAATTTACCCATTAATCACCACCTACCTCTGGAAGTAAATATCACCATTAGAACCACCAGAAGGAGCCGCTGTGCCACTGGTAATTTTACGACCTCCTAGATTGTTTCTTGCGGTGGCGGCATCATCAAAAGTGTTGTTACATTTTCTGCTATCCGAAAATCTAGGGTCATCATATGAAGGAATTTGTTTCCAAGTCCCAAAAACCCCGCCGCTTGAACTCCTCATATATATCTCAGAACTGGCGGTAGTAGAACAGGCTAATTGATACCCGGTGTTCCCGTTTCTAAAGGTGATTATATGAGCATATTGTACAGGAAAACCTAGCCCCGCCTGGTTAGCGTACATATGAGATATCCCATTAGGAAAATCTGCTACTGCCGCATTATTGTTTTTGCTATTAGCGGGCAATACCAATCCATGAGGGTTATCATCTGCCAAATGTGTCGTAAGTGCTTGAGCAACTTCGCCTACTTCTTGGTCTGTGTATTGTTTTGCTGAATTCAGTGCGGCATCTGCTTTTGCCTGCGCCCCAGCAGGCGTTTCATGCCCACTATGGGGTGCTGCTTTTTGCTCGTGTGCGTCAGTATATGCCTTCGCATTTGCTTCGGCAGTATTAGCCTTCGCCTGGGCACCGGCGGGGGTCTCATGTCCGCTATGGGGAGCTGCAGCGGCCTTGTGCGCATCAAGTGCTTGGCTTATTTCAGCTACTTCTTGGTCTGTGTATTGTTTTGCAGCCGCTAATGCTGCTCCAGCTGCTGCTTCTGCTTTTTGTTGAGCACCAGTAGGTGTTTCGGCTCCTACATCTGCTGCACTTAGGATTACATCACCAGTTTTATTATTCACAGATTTAACTGGTACTTCAAAACTTGCTAATTGTTGATCTGCATATTCTTTCGCTCTTGACTCAGCTTGATCTGCCATCTCCTGTGCTTCTTCAGGTGTTATAAAAATTAAAGATTCATCTATTTTTGCAGTAACATTAGGAGCATTGCCGACAATGGTTATAATATCAATGCTCTTTTCTACAACATCAGGGCCTCCGCCAGCTGGAATATATTCTGCATTATCACCGGAATTGCCATAACAGTATAAAATTTCCCCCAAGTCTGGATCCTGAGCAAATACACCGATTTCCCTAAAATAAAACCCTTCAATTATATCCTGGTTAGAAAGGATAGTTCCTAAAAGGGCTTTACCATCAGATAGTGTTTTTATTTTAGTAATATCTAAGGATTTTATTTCATGTTTTAAAGCATTAAGGTCTACAATAGATGATGTACCTAAATAACCATCACCTATTCCTATTCTTGTAAAATTCAATTGGATTCCGGTTTGTGCTTTTGCTTGTAAATTCCTACCTTTATTGGTTAGTATCAACCCTCCAAAAGCTCCCATACATCACACCACCTGCTCTATAATCAGTTTGTCACCTAAATATAAAATGCCGGCAAAGTAAGCATTCATTTCTTCTACTTGCGTTACCTCAATCTTTTCCAACCATGAGCGGGCATTTTTAACCGTATTTAAAGCTTTAATAAATTCCTCAGCTCTTTCATTCGCTAGTGCATAATCATTTGTAACAATTTTAAAATGATAAGGTTCTCCTCCATACTCGAACCACTCTACAACCTTGCCCTCACCAAAAACAGCGGCAATTAAATCTTCTACTGCCGCAGGAGTCCCTTTTCGCATGTGCATTATTTTTGAATTTTTAACTAATGCCTTTTTTTGTTCTAAAGGTAAATCTGGCTTATAAAAATCTACATGTCTTTGCCAAGCTAGTTCATCCACTATCTCCTCAGGTTGCTCATCTAATGTTTCTAAAAATGCAAGTTTTCTAGTTGCCTCTATGATTGTTTGTAATTCGTTATCAAGAGCTTTGGCAGCAACTATTACCTGTTCATCTTGTTTAATACTTTCCGGTAAAAGGTCAACAAATTTAATCTGAGTAACATCCTTCATCCTATTCACCTTCTAACCCTTGATAACTAACATTCTTATTTATCGCAATTGCAACCTGATGAGATTCAATTTTGGTATAAGCCGGCAAATTTATTTGCACTCTTTTGGCACCGACTTGCTTAATCCTGTAATTCAATTCCGAAGGGTCTATGTCTCTTCCTAACTTTGACTTTTGCCAAAGCTCATAATCTGCTACAGCCTGGTGAACTGCATTTTGAATTTCTAATGCCCTAGCAGCATCATTTTCGTCTATCCAGTATAAAACTTCAATATCATAATTCACTTCTTCCCTTGCTGACACGATTACATTATCCGTTAAGGGCCTCTTTGTTCTGTCGCTACATACTTCTAAAACCGCATCTAAAATATCTTGGGTTGGAGATTCCCCATTCTTCATTAATATCCAAAGCTGAACAACTCCAGGGACAGGACTCATAGGCTCAACATCAATAATGGCTGGTGAGGCCATTTTTGCCCAATATTTATAGGCTTCATATGGACCAGCAGTAGAGTAGCCTTCATTGCTTTGTCTTATTCTTTCCCGATATATTTCTGTATCCTCTAAATCCGCTCCACCTTGTGATTCTGTAACATTCATAACAGACTGAAATAAAGGGAATGGGTCCACAATCCTGTTTATTTGTCCTGGAAGAAAACCATTACCTATCTCACCACTTACAGTACATTCTGCTGGCACATCAACACTTAACTCTCCTATAGGTATTTCCCCTGTTTCTGTTGTTGCAAAAAAGATTTTTCCGTCAGCTGTTGCCCTGGTACCTTTAGGAACTGTTACGACACTTTGCTGAACTCTTGATATCGTAAACCTTAGAGTTGTTTTGGCAGGGCTTGGTCCGAATTGAGGTACGCCCTGGTCTTCTCCTATCACTTTAAGGTAATCTTCTTCTGCATACCTTAAAAGATTTTGCCTACCAGTGTAATTAATCAAACTCCTTTGATGAGCTATTATTTGAGCCAAAGCTTGTAAAAATAGCCTCCTAGGATCCCCAGGATAAAGAGTGTAACCGGCTAAAGCTTCATAAGTTGTAACTATATTGGATTCTATTTTTTGAACATCATCATCTACAAACTTTATTAAATCAGTCATCTATTCTCACCCTCACCTTCGGACGCAAAACTCCTTCTAGTGGGTCTTGGTAAAAGTCTACCTGGGTAACTTGCGCTCTTGGTTCCCATTTACTCACTTCTTGTATAATTTCTGCCGTTAATTTTGCCTGCACAGCTGGTAATGGCTCATCCAACCAAATCATATTAAGGCCAAAATCTCTGTTTAAAGGTACTGAATACTTTGGAGTAGTAATAATGGTTCTTATGTTTTGCAATATTTCAAGTGCTTTACTCTTTGGAGCAAAATCAATTTTTCCTGGCATCCCTAATACTTCATACTCCATTAAACCACCTCCTGTGGATACTCACTTAAAGTAAGTTCCACCTCTACCGCAAGCAAACGACCACGGTTATCTACCCTAAGCCAGGTTTCGTTCATGCTTTCAATGACCCAGCTACTCCCAACTATTAAAGGCCGTCCCTCTAAAATTAACGGAAACGCCATACCCTGGTCTCTCATTAAGCGCAATACTGTCAATTCATGAGCAGGATTAACACCTAAAGACACATCTAGACGAATTGTAAAACTTATTTGCTCTAACCCGGGGCCTAAAAATTCCCTTAATGGTTTACGCCCCATTAATTCATGAGTAGCCCAACGTGCACTTCCAGAACGCTTAAAATCATCAAAAGTCCTAATTCTTTTGGTTGATGTTTCGAACACCACCGGACCAAAGCTACCGATCATAAACTACCACTCCCTATTGTGGCTTTTCAGTCATACCACCGGTTTCTAAGTGAACATGATTTTTTAAACTAATTCCGTCCGCTATTACATCACCAGTCACATTAACATCTCCACTAGCCACAATATTAATTGGCCCAACAGCATTAATCACCAAAGTATGCGAACTTCTATCATACTCAATTTTTGTCCCATCTGAAAAAATAAAAGCCCTTTTGTCCTGATTATTAACAGGAGGATCAATATCACCCTTATAAATAGACCCAAGAACAAATCCCTCAGCATTCCCTGTGGGCAAAAAAATACAGACTACATATTCACCTACATCTGGTAAACAGTAGTCTTTATTCCTTAATGCCTGTCTTTGGAGTACCGGAAGATCATATGAAACAACACCTTGAGCTTGAAAATCTACCCTTACTGTTGCATTTGCCGGATTTACCGCAGAAACCCGACCAACTCTGATTAAATTCTTTGTTATATTATCCATTAATACCCCTCCAGCACTCTATATAATTCCAAACTAGTTCTATAGCCGTTTCCTCCTTCATGAGTCGCTTGTTCAATAAAATATTTACCATCAAATGCGCCCCAACCTTTTAAGTTAACAGTTACGCCTGCTACTAAAGCAATATTGCCTAGTAAAGTTAAACTTACTTTAACTTCTTCTTTATTTTTTTGTCTTAAACGTTTCTTTGCCAATCTTTCCGCTTCAGCAATACTACTAACCCGCTCATTAATAACCAAAGTATTACCTTCGGGTTTATTCGGAGCCTCAAAAGTATAAGAAATATCCTGATAAATTACTCTAGCTGCCGAATAAACATCTCTAGTGGAAGATGAAATTGCATATGAAAGAATTGCCGATGAACCCTTTACTATTGTCATTACCGGTTCCATTTGTTCATACTTACTATCATCAAAGATTACAATCTCCGTTCCGGTAACTTTTAAGGATAACCCTGCATCTTCACAGAGTTTAAGCAAAAATGCTAAATCAGATTCTTCGGTTTGCTCAATACGGTCATAACTGGGGTCATCATCAGTTTCATAAAGTAAAGTTACCCCGGCTGCACCAGCAATATCTTTAGCTATAACAGATAATTTTGTTTGTTCCCAAGCTCGATTTTTAGCCTCACCTCTTAATGAAGAAGCTACCGGAATAGATACAGCTTTTATAGTTACTACTTCCGGTGGCCCTGAACATTCAATTTCATCTATTTCAAAAGTTCCTAAAGGAAGAGCCTGTTTGCCTTTTCCATGCCAATCTGAAACAATAATTGTGCCCATCAAAGTTGCGCCTTTTTCCGGTAACCAATCACTTTTCCACAAATCTTTTCTATCTTCTAAAGTAATTTGCAAATCATCAGCTTTAGCACTTGAATTGTCGGTATATGAAAAACTGATTAAATAAGGTGCTAAATAAGCGGAATAATCCTGGTTATTATATAAAAGAGAAAGTTGTACTTTTCGCCCAAAAGACAAACTAACCACCACGCTTCCAAGGCGGAAGTCTATTCGATATAGGTATTTGTATTTCCGGAATTATAAGTTTAATATTAGCAGGGAACACTACAATATTATGATATTGAGGGTTTGCCTCAATTAAATTTAGCATATATCTTTCATTGCCAAACACTTTAAAAGATATTAGGTCCCATGTATCTCCCTGAATAGTAACATACTCAGTCATAAGCTAACCGCCTTTCCTGGCGTAAAAATGCTCCAAATCGTTTTGCAAAATCATCTCTATCTGATTTAGCTACTTGCTTCACTTGATTAGCAACCTCTTTATCAGCATAGATATTATACGTAGGTGAGTATACAATATTGCCTCCATAGGAACCAACGCCTAGCAACTCTCCGGCTTGAGCCCACAATGATAAAGCTCTAGATGAACCATCTAGAGGGATAGCAACTTCTGGTCCATTTTCTGCAAACCAAGCAATATGAGGTTTAGTAAAAATACCACCTTTGGCATGCCCAGGCAAACTAACTGTAGATACCTTGGCATTTGAATTTTTGCCAGTAAAAATAGAAAGAAGCTTACTACCTTTATCTTTTAACCAAGTAATTTTCCCTTCTAACCACTTTAGAGGACCCGAAAGCCTTTCTTTTATTGCTACTGCTAAATCACTTAATGCTTTTCTAGGATCATCAAAAAATGCTACTAGCCACTCTTTCACTTTATCCCAGTGTTTAATTAATAAATAACCCACTCCAATTAGTGCAGTTATCCCAGTTATTATAAGCCCAATATGATTTGCACGCATAACAATATTTAACACTCTTTGTGCCTTTGATAAAGCATTAGTAGTGAGTATACTAGCCCTTTGCGCTAATGTTAACCTTTGAGTAGCTATTGTATTTGCATTTTGCGCTGTTGTTAACCTAACTATTAAAGAATATAAACCCGTAAAAGGTGTAGCTATTATTCCAGCAATATACATTAAACCAGTTAAAGCGACGCTCATGCCTAAAACAGATGCCGTCCCAATAACTAATACTTTGGCCAAAGCAGGATGTTTTTCAGCGAAAGCTTGTACCCTATCTGCACTTTTTCTAAGTATCCCGGTCAGTTCTACAATTCCAGGCAACAAAATATTCCCTAAAGTAATTGCTAAAGCATTAGCATTATTTCTCAATAACTGTAAATGATTTTCAGTAGTATTTGATCTTGCTTCAAATTCTTTCTGCATACTCCCAGCGTATTGAGTAGCATCAGCAACTTTTTCAAAATTCTCTTGTAACGCATCTAAATTGGTTAATAATGGAGCGATAGCACCGATGCTTTCTTTGCCGAATAAATTTTGTAAAACTGATGCCTGCTTTTCTTGAGGCAATTTCTGCAGTGCTTGAAACACGGCCATAATAGCACCTTGGGCATCCTCCTGCATCATAACCGCCATATCTTTGGCATTGAAACCAAGTTGTTTAAATGCTTCCTTCTGCCTTTTTGTTGCCGATTCGCCTGCAACCATTGCCAGTATCATATTTTTAATACCGGTTGCTGCCACCTCTTCCGCAACGCCTGCACCTACCATGGTAGCACCTAAAGCCGCAATCTGGGCAGCCGCTGCACCACCCACTTCGCCAAGAGGACCTATTCTACGCACAACATCTGATATTTTGGGAGCTGAAGCAGCAGTTGTATTACCTAGATAGTTAATCTGGTCCGCTAACACATTAACCTCATCTTGATTCATCTTAAAAGCAGAACGCCACTCAGCCATCATTTGACCGGCTTCATCCGCGGAAATATCAAAGGCCACTCCCATCTGTGCAGCAGCTTCAGCGAACTTAGTCAAATCTTCTCGTGCTATACCGGCTTGTCCTCCGGCTGCTACTATTTGGGCCAATTCATCTGCCGCCATTGGGATGCGCTTAGCAAGATTGATTACATCTTTTTCCATTTCCTTAAATTGTTCCGGGGTATCAAAATCAACTACTTTTCTAACATCAGCCATTGCAGATTCAAAAAGTATGGCAGCTCGAACAGGCGCTCCTATCGCCACTGCTGTTTCTATTGCACCTACCATTCTTCCACGCATATTTTGCCTAAAAGCTGTTGTTCTTTCATGAAGTTGAGTAGCTCTAGCTAATCTCTGTTGAGCTTTTTCAGCTTTTTCTAATTTTTTTATTAAAACATCATATGATGCAGCATATGATTTGTTACTGATGATACCTGCCTTCTGGGCCTGTTCTAGGCTTTTCATAGTAACCTTAATATTTGATATTTCCCGGTTAAGATTAATAAGTTTATTATTAGCAGACATAAAAGTGTTTTTGAAAGAGGAGTTTATTTTGCCTGCTAATTCAAAAGCTATTTCATGCATTTTTCTGGCCATTTAATCACCTTCTTTTGAAGGTTTAGTAATACCTTTATCCAATTAGTTAATTCAATTAATGGTCTAGAAAGCCAATATGGAACAGGAGTATAACTTTCAATAGACATCTTTAAAGCAATCTCCATAACATGCTCAATTAGTTTACCTTTTCTAGGACTTATTCGAACAAAAAATTTTCTACCAATAATGTGATATTGCTAAACTCCTTTGCCGGCAAACTTAAAAGCATTTCTACAGGAACTTTAGCTGCTTTTGCAGCAATAACAGCCTGAAATGCCTTTGAAAGTTCCAATACAGGAGAAAAATTTCCTTGCTCTAACAATCGTGCTTCAGTTGAGGCAGATATTATGTCTTTACCGGTTAATGAATCTAAATCTAAAGTTAATTCCTTATATTCTTTACCCTCAAAAGTAAAAGGTTTTCTGAAAACAATTTTTTGCATACTTCACACCTCTTTAATGATATAATTTTGTTAAAGGAGGAGTTAAAATGGTTGTTTTTGAATGGTTAATAAAACTGTTCCTCTGGACTTTAGTCATAGCTTTTGGATCAATTTTTGGGATGCTTACTGGTTTTTTTGGTGAGCTAATACTTGGTACTGTAGGTTATTGGATCGGCTTCCTAATCGGATTGTATATCTTCATCATTAAATGCGGTCCACTTTTAGGATTAAGTGATGTTAAAAATATAAATTTTAATCAAAAACAACCTTCATTGCTTTCCTTTCTGGCAGGACTATGGATAGGAAGCAAATTCTTTGGTAATGAATAACATAGGGCCCACAAAGGGCCCTATTTTTATTAACTTAAACCTAAAGCCTGTCTTACCTGTTTTAAGTAATCTACACCATTTATTACGCAAATATAATTGAATTTATCAATTTCAATTACAGGGACTCCGTCCAAAAATACTTTTATATAGGTAACTTCAAATTCGTTGGATGCATCAGATGTGGTACCAACATCAAGCTTACCCAAATCTGTAGTTTTAGGTATACACCTCACACTGACTTTTAAAGGTGTTACCTTATACTCGCCTGTTCCAGAATTATAGGTTTGTATAGCTCCTCTTAAATCTAAGTTGTGAGCTCTTTGCTGTGCTAAATGTACAGTCGATTTAATGATTGTTCGCCAATTTAAAGTAAGCGTCATGCTTCCGAAGTGTCCTAATACAGGGCTATCCACTTCACCGGCAATGCCGGCACCTTTAACGGTTTCCGTCATTGCCTCTATACTGGGCAATTCCACATCAGCTATGCCCAACAAATCGTTACCGTCTTCATAAACCCTGAAATTTATAAGCTTTTCCGGTACCTGGTTACTCATCTATATCCCTCCCTCTATCCGAATAATCCTTCAAGGTATCTGACATCATATTCAAGAGTAAAGTCAATTTCTCTGGCCGGCGAAGGCGGAGTTACATAAACATGAAAACGAACAATTCCATCCATTAAATCATTATCTGGATTTTCTTCTGCTAAAAACTCTACACGCCCACCAAGGATAAATTCCCTTGCCGCTAAACCATTTAGCCAAATATTTGCACTATCTACTATTGCCTCAATATTACGTCTTTTTATAGGATAATCTACTTTTGCCCAATAAGTTAAGATTAAAGTATTGCCAATCCAGTTAAACATTCTTCTAATGGGTAAAAACACATCTTTAGGGTCAGTTGCCGCAGGATAAGCACCGGTACGATTACCCCAAGCTTTCCAACCACCTACAAAGTTTAGGGCAGTTATAACCCCTTCTCCATTTAAGTAAGCTGCTTGATCAGGGCCAAGACTAACTTCAGTACCGTCAGCCAACACAGCACTATCAGCCTGTAAATTCTTATTGGAAGGACTGGCATAAGGAATATCATCATTCTGGGCATCTGTAGCACAAATTAACCCTGCTAATTGTGTAGACAAATGATAAATTTCTTCACCCAGCTTAACCTTTGGCCAACAATCAATCTGATTAGTAGATACATAGTTATTATCATTCTTCCAGGCAGGAACTTCCGTATAATCCTTTACTGTATCTGTTGGTACATCAGTTAAAGCAATGCACTTAAAATGACTATTTATGTTACTTGCCTTAGCAACCATAACCGCCGCTACTGTTGGATCCTGAGACCAACCCGGTGCCAACACCATTCCGGGCACTAACCGATATAATGGGAAAACTTGGTTTAAAAGTTCCAGACCTTTATAGGTACCGGTAGCACTATCAATACCCCCGATAATATCCTCTGAAGTTACCAAACTAGGATCTAAATAATCATAACTAACTTTTAAAGTAGCCCCTTCTGTAATACTTCCACCTGAAAGTCTGGTAACAACTACATTGCCATCATCATCAAAGGCCGTAGCATAATCAGTATCTAAATTATAGGTTGTTGAACCATCAGAAGATTCCACTTTTATTGTTGATAAAATAACTCCCTGTTTTGCCAAAATAGCTTTGTCTTGGTTATCCAGAGTAATTTCTTCCTGAGAGACGCTTGCTTTATGTTTTTCCGGATCTAAAACATTAACAAAAACTACCGGTCCCACTGCATATAAAACAAAATGCGACTTCATAAACTCACAAAGAGTATAGTTCTTCCAGTCGCTGTTATAACCCAGTTGTTCAACGGCTTCTTTAAAAGAATAACAAAGCACAGGCTTATTCACAGGCGCAGGATTGGTGGCTAAGTTAATTGGTGCTGTCCCAAATACTACAGGTAAACCAGCGCTAACATGTACCGGCGGAACAACTGAAGTCGGTACTTCAGAAACATAAACTCCATGTTTATATGCCATATATTACACACCGCCTTTCTTAAAATACTCAAGAATTTGATTGTAAAACATATTTTGAGGTGTACCTTTTTGTTTTATCGCTTGTTCTGTTTGACTAAATTGTTCTATAGGTACAATTAAACTCTTAATTGCTGGACATTTAATTAATAAATCACTCAAATATCTGGGTGTACCGTTTACATAAACGGTATATTTTTGTAAGATTCCACCCGGGATATTTGGCCCACAATAAATTAATTGCTCCTGCTTATCAACAGGAGCAATTTTATTTATGGTCTTTTTAATCTTACTCATAAAATACCTCCTCTATCGGATGGGGAAGCGTCCAAGTTGTTGTCATAATACCTATCCATTCTGGATAAGGTTGTTCTTCCGGCATTTCAAAATTCATAGGATATTCAAGACGGAACTTTTTGGCCACTACTCTCTTTTTAAATAATTCCTGCCAAATACGTTGAATAATATTGGCCACATCACGCCAACCTTCTTGGGCATCCTCTGAATAAGTTCCTACAATAATTTTGACAGTCAAGGTAGCCCCTTCCTGAGTATCTTCACCTTTGACCAAACGAACAATCACAAAAGGATAATCCGGATCAGGTGTTGTCTTTTTTGCCGGAAGATATCCGGTAACAACCTGCGGTGACTTTTTTAGATCTTTTTTATTCGTTTCTAAAAGATAGTTTTTTACAACATTTTCAATAAAGTCTTTCAATTCATCAAGCAAAAAAATAGCTGTCATTTGCCTGCACCTCTCAGCAGACGTTCTATTTCATGGTCAAATCGCTTTATTAGTTGCTCTTTAGCACGTTCTTCCACATATTTAACTACAGAATCATGCCCCAACATTTGCGGAACAGAAGGACCGTAAAACTGTTTAATTGGATACCTTGCTTTTCCGACACGTTCAAAAACTCCAATATGTCCCGAACTCAGCCTAGTTACAAAAGCATGAGTAAGAGATTTTGGGCTTTCACCTTTTAAAACCCTTACTTTAACAGGAGTTTTTCTTCTTTTTTTAGGCGGCTTAGAAGGAGTAACACTAAATTTTGATAAAGCAACCGGCGAACCAGTGGCACGAATAATAGCTATTCGATCACTATAATTTGCTTTTTTAATCTTAATTGTTTTTCTTACATCACCGGCCTTAATATAATATCTATCCTTAACCTTTTTAACAGCCGCAGTCTGTGCACTTTCTACCGACCTGTTTATAGCTCTAACAATAGACTTATCTATTCCACCTGGAATATTTTTTAACAACAATTCTGCCCTTTTTATTTGTTCGGCATCAATTGTAATCATGATTCATTTGCCCCTAAAATAATTTCTAAAATTCCCATGTTTTCATTACATTCTTTAACAAGATAAAGCTTATCATCTAATCTCAAATGTTCGCCAAAAACAGGACGATGCGGCAGGTCGCAAGCTTTAACAAAGATTGCGACCTCACCGGAATAAATTCCATCAAATCTTTCCGATTTGTTATTACTAAGAATTTTATAAGTATCGCTATCTACTATAGCAGGAACATCTACACCATTTATATTGTGAATTTCGGCAAACTCTTCTAAATTCAGAAAAACACTTAAATCAGAAAAAAAATAATCACGCAAACTAGGCATGATTATTCACCATCTTTTTTCTGATTTTTGTTTTTCTTATTATCCCCTACTAATATTTTTGTTGCCGCACCTTGCTTTAAAAGCTGCATTTCCTCCTGGTTACTAAGTTCTTCTACCAAGTCCCCTGCAAAATATGTCTTTAAATTACCCTCTTTATCCCTAGTAGATATTTTCCAATTTGCGATTACCGCCACAGTTATCCCTCCTACTTAACAATTGCTACATACCAACCATCCACATCTTCCGGAATAGGCAGGGGACGAGAGGCCAATCGTAATTTTCTGATATCATTATTTTCATCAACCCAAGATTTTGGAATTCTAGTTCCCTCAATAGTTACAAACTGGCCGTCTTCTACTTGAGTAACAGCACCATAAATTCGTTTGTTTGCACCTTTTGGAGCCAAGATCACATGCCCTTCCGGAATCATTGGTTTTTCTGTATCATCATCGTCGAGGAACCACTCATCATAACTATAGATTTCCAGCCCTACTTCTGCTAATCGGCCAATATAGGTGATAGCTTCATTCTTCACCGAAGGTTCCAGAATCCCAATATTGAGTCTTAGAACGTCCAGTTTTTCTTTTACTTTAGGATGGTTTGTAAACACATCAACCACATCAGAAGCCATAACGCAAATATTTGGTGCCTTACCAGTTTTCTGGATGACAAGCTTTCTCCACCGTTTTAAATCGGCCAGCGGATCTGAAGTATCAGTAGCTGTCCATTTAGCTCCCGTTGCTAAAGTTTCTTTGTTTGTAAAACCATAATCAACAACTTGTTCAAATCCTTCACCGGACATCACCAGCTTACCATTTAAAAGGACTTCCCGGCACATCCATTCTTCCCTACGAATGATATAGTCATCAAGTTCTACTATATCGGCTGCCAATAACTCCATAGCTCTTTCTTCCGGAGTTTTAGAGCTGTAAATGCCTTCTCCCATTCCTCTCTTAACTATATCATCAACAGTAATCATTCTTTCCGGAGCAATCTTAGGTGGTTTATAAGTTTCGGTTTTAAAGCCTTGCCTATCCATTACAATTCCGCCAATACGTGGAGCTACAAAAGGAGCCATCTTTCTTTTACCTTTTTTAAAGTCCACATCCACATATTCAGTTACTTTTGTTTCTACAATCGGGAAAAAAGTATCTCTTAAAAAAGTATGAACAGGCATCATTAAATTGATTGCCTGCATCATGGTTCTGGTGCTATAAATATCAAAACCCATTTATCTTTCCCCCTTCTTAATATTCAATATTTTCTCTAAGAAAAATTCCTAATTCACGTAGTTTATTTTCATGCTGCTCTATTGTATCGTCCCCTCCAAAAATAAGAGCCTTGCTGTTAAATAATCCTGACACATAGGCGGTTGCTTTTACGTCTTCCTCGCCATCGGTATCAATTGTGTCAGTTAAAATGCAATAAGGTACTTCACTACCATCGGTTTTAGTGCTATCGACAGGCTTAGCCAAACCACTGTCCTTAACGATACCTAAAACAGTTCCTCTGGCAACAACACCCTGATTTTTAGCCAAAGTAATACCTTTGACTAATAGTGGTACTTCATGCCCAGCAATAAGATTATCCGGGGTGTATCCCCCTATTGTGCTATTAAGTTTTTCAACCATTATTTAATCCCCCTCCTTTTATTAATTGCGGCCGCAATATTTTCAGCGACCTTTTTATTCTGTGTTTCCTTATCATCTTGAGGTGCAGAACCAGGTTCAATATTACTCAGATCTTTAGCATCTTCTTCTCTTTTCTTTAAAAAATTCACAGCCCTTTGTTTTTCTGCCTTAAGAATCTCTACAGCAACTTCTTCAGCAGTAATTCCTGTTTCAAATTTTGCCTTATTGATGATGTCTTCATTACCAGGCATGGCAATTTCTTCAATAGCTTTTATCCTTTCTCTTTCCTCTTTTATACCCTCATTTTTGACTTGTTCATAAAGATCCGGGTATTCATTTATTAATTGTTCTAAATCCATAATCCTTTCCCCCTTTTTATTAATTTCGATCATATTTTGTAAAGCGCCCTTTTTAATCTCATTTTTTATTTTGTCGATAACCTTCTGAGGAATCATTTCAAAATAACCTGCACTTGCTACTAATTTAGGTTGATTGCTATCCTCAAACATTATTTCATCAACAAACCCTTTCTCTAAAGCTTGTTGGGCGGTAAGCCATGTTTCCTTATCCATTAGTTCAAGTAATTCCTCTTGGGTCATCCCAGTCTTGAGCATATAAGCATTAGCAATAGACTTATCCCAATTTCTTAGGAAATCCGATGAAGATTGATGAACTCTATAATCTCCTTTAGATACATTAGAAGCAGTGTGAATCATTATCTGGGCAGTAGGTGATATTAGCACTTTATCACCGGCCATTGCAATTATGCTGGCTGCACTTGCGGCTATTCCAACTATTTTTACTGTAACTTTTCCTGGATAATCTTTTAAAGCAGTATATATTTCAGAGCCAGCATAGACTTCGCCACCACCTGAGTTGATAATTACTTCTATGTCTTCACCATTCGCTTCTTCTAATTGCGCATTTACCATATTAGGTGAAGTGCATTCGATATCGAATAGCTCATATATCCATTGAACGTCATTAGAGATAATTACCCCTTTTATATGTATCTTCCTCACTCATTTTCACCCCCTTGTTTTCTAAAATTTAGTTAGAAACTAATCCCCCTTCTCTCCGTAATCTCTCCTCCCTTACTCTTAAACTTAAGTTTTTAAAGTAATCTCCACCAGTAAGTTCTTGAGTTTCCCTAGTCCTAGTACTAAAGCCTTCTGCTACTCTTCTGGCCGCAGCTTCAACTTCTTTTAACGGATCAATCTGCCCTTGAGAAGGCCCGTTCCATTCAGCGCCACAATAAGCTTTTTTCACCATTGGGTCAGAAAAAAAACCAGGGGCATAAATTCTACCCTTGGCCACGGCTTCAGAAAGCCATTCTTCATATATTGGTTGGCAAAAATCGGTGGCTAACCATGTTCTTCTCATTCTAAACCTTTTCCAGGCTTCCAAGAGTGCCGCACGACTGGCGGAATAGGAGGCGGTAAAGTGCTTAACTAAAAGCTCATATGGAATCTCAAGAGCAGCGCCGATCTGACGGCAAACTGCAGTCACAAAACCATCAAAAGCACTGTTTGGCCTGCCCGGATTAGCCTCTTTAATATCTTCATTTTCTCCTAGTGCAATAATTGCGCCATTGCCCAGCTCATAACTATTGTCGTCTATATCGTCTACTCTCTGTTCATCTGGTATCACATTATCAAAAGGCATTTCTGTAGTCGTTGTTTCTGTTTTTATAAAGACGGTATACATCCCGGAAACCACAGCAGCCATTAATTCAGCCTCAGTATACCGTCCAAGCTGTTTTAAAGATTCTATAACCGGAGCTAATATTGGAACACCCCTTCTTTGTTCTGGCCTTTCCGCTTCCATAAGATGAAGAATATTAGGTCTACCGGTTGTATTCCCAAAAACAGGTACTCTTACCCATTCTTGCTGGCCAATGTTTACCGCTAATGGGTGTTTTTGAGCAATATAATAGGCTATTACCTCACCGTATTTACCCACTTCAACACCGTTAATAATTTTGTCTGAATTTAATTTATTCGCTGGTGTACATACTCTGTCTGCTTCTATAATATATATCCGTAAGTCGTAAGGCATATTGGGCCTTTTTATTAGTGGCAATAATACAAAACATTCCCCACTCATAAGCCAGGCTAAAAAAGCTAATTGTTGTAACTTATAAAAATTATTCATTCTTTGCGCATCACAATGTACAGAATCAGCCCAAAGAGCAAACTCTCTTTCCACTTTGGTTTCCCAGGCATCAGCTTCATCCTCCGTCATACCTAAAAACTCATAATCAATCTGGGCATTAAGTTTTAAGCCGCTACCCACTACATTAGTCCGAGTAGTTTTTAAGGCACCTGTGGCAATTGGTGTGCCCATATATAAATCCCTAGAACGTTGCCGCAAAATATCCAGGTTGTCATCAATATCCTCTTTCGTTGACCCACCTCTGCTTATCCAACCAGCTAAAGATTTTTTTGTTCTACTGGCTCCATGATAACTATATCCGGTGTTTAATATTTCAAGTCTTTTTCTTGCAGACAATCTTTTCAATCCAGCTTCAGGGGAAAAATATGATATTGCTTTATCTATAAAATTCATTTAGTATTCACCACCTATAAATCCCTCGGAACTACTCTTATCACTCTTCTTGGACCTTTACCCCTAGCTTTGGCCTCTAACTTGGCCACTTCTTTCTGCCAGAACATTATTTGTTTCCTTATCTCAGCTAAATCCGCTCTTGTAAGTTGCCTGCTACCGATCTTGTATGATTGGCCGGTGGATACGGCTAATTCAGCTTTGAGCCAAGCTTCTAAATGCTTTTTTGCAGTTTCTAAAGTCCACGCAGACAATATAATCACCAACTTTCATTTTCAATAAATACCTTTTGATATTACTCTTCTTTTTGACTTTTTGGATACTACTTTTTTAGGAATGTTTGCGCTTTCCATAGGTGTTTCTCTTAGCTTTTTTTCTAAGGCATCAAAATTAGGCTTTAATAAATGTAAAGCCGCTAAGTTATATACACGTAAATCTAAGGGTTCATTTCTTTTATCAGGAGCAATACTTTCCCAAACAGTAACAGGTTGCCCTTTGCTTTTCCTAATCACTTGTTTTTCTGAAATCAACCCTTTAAAGTACATTTGGTCATAACCTTTTTCTTCGTTTTCCGGGAAGTGGCAATACTTAGGCCCAGGTTCTTTTATTTTTAGCCTTTGCATTACGCTGGTTTTTCCTGCATCGACACCTATTAAAATTAGCGGGAGCCTGTACTTATTGTTTCTGGATATTTTGTAAAGTAACGGTATGCCAGAACCACCCTGACCTTTTATGGGAAAAACCTTGTTCTGTAGCCTTTCCTTGGTATAGAGATACACTTCTTCTGTGAAGTGACCACCACTGTCAATAAAAGTACAAGATACTGTTAAGCCAGTTCCATCCGCAAATCTCCACACTTGGGATAATTTATCGTCAAGTTGCTGCCATGTAGAATCATCATTAGGTTTTCCCCAAATAATTCCCTTTTCAATGCCCCAGGATTCTTCATATTGGCCCCATCCAACCACTTCATATTCTAAACGGTCATCCTGGGTATCTACTGCACATGTAAGAACTAAAACACCTTCCGGCAAGTCTGCATCATACTTTTCACGTCTTTCCAGAAGAATGTTTTCATCCTCTATTTCTCCTCTTTCTTCCCAAGTTTCACCTAAAACTGTATTAACAAAAACTTTAAACCTTTCAGGATCGTTTTTTGTATCCAAAAATTCTTGTATTATACGTTTCCAATCATACCAAGGGGAAACAAAGGAGTTTAAACGAAAGCTTCTAATTCCATTATTTATAGCCTCTGGATTATCAGCGATCCATTTAGCTGGCTGCCGCTTAATGGTATGTTCATCGAATTTTTCTAAACAGCTAGGGCACTTCCATTTAACATCATGAACCAAATAGGTTATTTTTCGATTTGACTCTATTTTTTCATAATCAAATTGAATATCTCGCAATTCAATAAAATGATAGTTTCCACAACCAGGGCACTTAACACACCATTTTTCTTGTGTCCCAAGTTCATACTCTGCCTCAATCCTGGAAATACCCTTAATAGTTGGTGTACTTACAAATATTTTCTTCCTGTTATAAAAAGTTGTTGTTCTTTTTTCCGCTAATCCTATTGGGTCTCCTTCACTGCCAGCACTATCAGGATATCTGTCTACTTCATCACATAAAAGAACCCGGATAGGTCTGCTGGCTAATCCGGCTGGGCTATTTGCACCGGCCATAGCCAAAAAACCTCCGGGAAATACTTTCATAAGTATAGTGTTGTTCAAATCACGGGTTTTAGAATCGGCTACTTTTTCAGCCAAAACCTCAGTATCTTTAATCATTGGAGTTATCCGTCTTTTGGAATAATCCTGGGCAATTTCTATAGTTGGTTGTACCAGTAATAAGGGTCCTGGATCTATGTCGATAAAGTAGCCAATTATATTATTTATTATTTCTGATTTTCCAATTTGTGAGCTGGACATAATTACAACTTTTTCAATTCTGGGGTCTGTAACACAATCCATTATTTCACGCTGATACGGAGCCCTATCTGTTCGCCACTGCCCCGGTTCAGCGGCATTTTCGGGGGATAGTTTTCGGTACCTATCAGCCCATTCACTTACTGTCAGTTTCGGTGGAGGTGCAACCTTCTTGATTATCCTCTGAAATAACCTGATCGTCTTCCTCTTCAATTTCAATGATTTCCTCACCTCCAGCAAACATGGCCGGGTCATATTCACTTAGCTCAGTCAGCGCCTCATATAATTCTTCATTTATGGCCTCGGTAATTTCCGCCAAGTTATCCAAACCGATAATTTTTGGGGCAAGTTTCTGAGGAATAGATAAAACTTTATTTCTGAAAGTAACTACCATATTAGTAAGAGCTAACTCCACGTCCCTTGCATCATGAAGTTGATTTTGCATCTTGGCAAGTTTCAATTCTGCCGTTTCTCTTTTAGCTTTCTCATGTAACGCTTTTTCTTCCCAATACTGTATTTCTGCCTCTTCTTCTTCACTAGTTCTTTGGCCATACTTTACAAATTCTAAATATTTTTTTATGTTGTCAGCCAAAGGCCAACGACCAGGAGCAGCTTTTACTAAAACCCCTTCTTTATCCAGTTGGTTCACACGCTGACGTGTGAAACCAAGCAGGTCAGCCATAACATCAGTATTAACTATTAAATCAGAAATATCTTTTTTTGCATTTATTGCCATTATTTTTCACCGCCTGCATTTCGGAAAGAAAACCTCAAAAAAATTTTTTTATGCCTAAACGAATTTCGGGCGTCGCCAGACCCGCAATCCTTAAAAATCTCCAGAAGGACCCGCAAAAGAAAAAGAGCCCAAAGGCTCTTTTTAATCTGGTAAATTCTCAATAGCATACCGTGCTTCTTCCTCAGTAAACTGTTCCCCATATTCAGATGTTAACTGGTCAAATAATTCCTTGTCTGACATAGGCATAATTTTTAGATAGTTAATAGCCGCCTCTAATGCCTCTTCACGCCAATCTACTTTTACATTCTCAATTGCATATCGAGCGGCATCTTCTGGATAGTGGTCTCCATATTCAGAAGTTAATTGGTTGAATAATCCTTTTTTAGAAAAGGGCATAATGTCTACATAGTTCTGTGCAGCTCTTAAGGCATTCCTGTACTCACGTGGGATATTATCTGTTTTCTTTTCTTCAACTGGTTCCTCTGTTTTCCCTTCTGTAATTGTATTATCTTGGCCTGCTTCATCTTCGCCACCACCACCTATTAGTCCTATTAGAAAAACTATTACTATTGCGATAAACCACCAGCGTTTATAAATTGGTTTCTTTTGTTTTTCACTCATCTAAACTCACCTCCTTTCACCACCAAAATTCGGCAAAAGAAGGCAACTTCCTGCACAAAAATGAACTTGAGTCCCACATTATATAATGAACTCAATCCCATTCTCATGCAATTCTACTTTCCTGCCAGACAAATCTATTTCTTGCCCATCCGGTTTAAGGAATAGCTTTATCCAGGTATTTGTTCGCTGTTCCCTTACTGCCGTACCCCACGGAAATTCAAATACTTCCCACTGGTATAATAAAAGGACTTTGCACATTATACCACCTCCAAAAAGGTATTTGCTACTTATTGGAGAATTTTGTCATAGAAAGGAGGTGATTAACATGGCTGGAAAGAACCAACACGTTACCCCGCATCCAGATGGCGGCTGGCAAGTCAAAGGAGCAGGGAACAAAAAAGCCACAGCCCGCACCCCTACGCAAGCTGAGGCTATAAACATTGCCAAAGACATCGCCAAAAACCAAAGTTCTGAAGTAGTAATCCACGATAGAAAAGGGCGAATTAGAGATAAAGACAGCTACGGAAATGATCCCTGTCCGCCAAAAGACACCAAATATTAACTAGATTTTAACTTTATAACAACGCTAACAAGGAGGTGAAATCTATGCCAACTACAGGTGAAAAACCAGGAGCAGGAGTTTATACTTGTACAAAGTGCGGTCAGACTGTTGTGTTAGATGATGACACCGATACTTTACCACCGTGCCCCAGATGTAATAACACAGAATTTAGTTAATTGACACAAAATCCCTCTTGGCCTGTACGAATGTACAGGCTTTTTCTAAACCAAAAGCCGCCCTCCCGGACGGCTCCTCAGTATATATTATAAACTATTTCCTTTTAAAAGTAGTCGCAGAAAAGTCGCAATTTTTGGGTATTTAACATTCAGTGTGGATTTAAGGGAAAAATTTTTAAAATTTTCCCTTATCCATAATTTTCAATAATGTGGTTATGTCCACACCGAAACCCTCATACTCATAATCCTTATTACAATTTGTGCCTAAAGAAAACTTTTCTATTACCCTAAAACCATACACGATAAGGGTTGATTTTAATGGATTTCAAGTAATCATAGTATGTTTATCTCGCTTTATTTCTCCTGACTCAAAGCCTCTAACGCTTTTACATACCAAACATTTTCAATGTCAATATCTGTAATTGTTCTTAATTCATCTTCGCTTTCGATAAATCCCCACCAACTTTCGCAGCCGTATATGATTTTCTTTAAATCAAACACGAATATTGCAGGGTTAATATTAAATCTTACATTCAACTCTTTTGTTTCTGAATTATGTGATATTTGAAGCCCTACTGGCAATTCACCAAGATACAAGCCTAAATATGTTTTATTCTGATATTCCTTGGCACATGGTCTTACTCTAACAAATCTACCTATTTCATCATCCATGAAGCCAGACATATTAGTATCTTGATTAATCTTTGAAACTTCGATAGGGTATTCAATATATACGCTTTTATAATTGTCACAGATAAAATTTTTTTTGAACTCCCATTTGCCAGTGTCAAACAATCCGTTGTCTTTAATTTTTTGATATTGCTCGTTATTCTTTAGCGTATCGCATCTCTCAAACATCCCAAATTTACATGTGTTGCAATTTCTTTTAACTTCCTCACTCATCCCTTTCAACCTCCTTCTTTAAAACATCAACCCAGTGGACCAATATTTCACGTTCGTGCAAAAATTCATTCTCAAAGTGCCTTAATTCTTCTGGTAGTGGATTTTTGGATATTTCGGTAAGTGTTTCATCTGTAGCATCGATATGTTCCTGTATTTCCCGCAGATACATACGCCTAATGTCCTGCTCTTTATTTGCTTTACAGAATTGCTCTGGCGTATATTGCATTATCCTTTTTATCCGCTGAGGAGCCATCGTTTCAGCCATCCTTTTTAACCTCCTAACCACCCTGAAAGTTATCGCAGAAAAGTCGCATTAGTTTTATTTTACGGGTAAGCTACTCCAAACGGTTTTCATCGCCATACTTGCAGATACATTTCTGATCATGCCCTCTGGCCTCCTCCACGCATTGGAATCCATTTATTATTCATAATTTCACTCCTTCAATATTTCTGGGTTTTCATAGATGTTGCCAATGACCTCTGGCACAAATGGTGAATGGTCGATACGACAATATACAGGCCAGCAAAAACGTTCTTCTCTTCGGCGCATAGCAAACCTTCCCTCTTCGTAATCAACTATGCCAATACCTAAATCATCTATTCTGACAACATCTCCCTCATAAATCTCTTTCCCATTTTTATCTTTTAAGCCTGTAAACTGTCCTACGGTAGATGGGTCGACTTCATATTGATAGGCATCGCCAATGAAGTTACATATAAACCAACCATTTTCATATTGGATTAAGAACCCATACACCCATTCGCCATTATCTAACCGCTTGCCTCTAAACTTAATTTCTCTCATCTGTATCTGCTCCTCTCGTATAAAAACCACAATTTTTATAAAAAACTTTCAATTTAACTGTTTTTGGTCAATACCACACCTAAATCCTCAAGCCCGATATTTCAGTATGGGTTGCAACATTAACACCACCTTTCAATACCATCCTAACCTTTCTGCTACCCCATACACAAACCCGCTCCTATACCTATGAAACGTCGCCCTGTCTACCGCCAGCACCTCCGCCATATCATCCGGCGACATATCGAACCGGTTTCGCCCCTCCATCCGCGCTGCAAGCTCCGCCGGTGGTTCCCAGCCAATTGCCAAGCCGTACTTCACCCATACCACTCGTCGGCATTCCTCTTTTGCCTGGGCAAAAGTGTCCTGGATGGTCTTTGTAATGCGTTCCATCTCCCGGAGCAAAACACTATCCGCCAGCTTTGTAGCCCGGCGCTCGACTATGCTGGTGCCGGCGTATCTATCGCCTACCACGGCACCATATGCATCATGCATACCGCCGGCTAAGATGATATCCCGTCTTAATTCTTCTATAGCACGCAATGTATCATAGTATGAATATATTTCCGCCTCTATATGTCGATAAGCGGCTCTTTTCAATTTCATATTGTCCACCCCTCCCGGATATGGTATATTGTACTTGGATATCATTACCACAGCCCCGAGAGGGCTATTTTTTTGTGCTTTTTATGCTGTTTCATAGTCTATACCGAAAATTCCGTTCTCTCTTTCCCTTATTTTTCTTTTCATTGCCAAATCCAAAAGCAGGATAAACACTTCTTCCGTTTCCCTTTTTAATTGCCTTGCCATATCCGCAATATGTATTCCTGCTTTCCAAAGTTCTTGAGTATCTTCAACTTCTTTTTCGGTAAAGGTTAAATCCAAGTCTTGTAAAGGGAAATATCTGAATCACGCAGATGATAGAAAATGATTTTTTAGAATTTCAAGTAATTTTGCAGGTCATCCTTCTTTCCCCTCGCTTTCTAGCATTCCAAATTTTTTCATCTTCCTTTTTGTTGCCTCCATGACCTCTTTAGCGTCAAACATTACATATATCCCTCTACCTGAGATTTCTGATACAATTTCGCCTTCTGGACCACCAGGCCACAATCGTCTTGTGTTCCGTTTTCCCCACTTTCCAGGTAACAAAAAGCCTACGTTAGGATTGCCTAGCATTAGTTGTCGTTCACAACATTGGATTATTTCTTGTGGTGTCATCCTTCCTCACCCTCGCTTTCCTTCCCATGCCAACCTGTGCAATGCTTTATAGGATAACCTTTGCAGAATATTACACGCTCCATTGCAAAACACCATCTTATAACATCAATGCAATTTCCTTCTTCGTCAAAAGTTGACTTTATATCTTCATGCCTGCATGTAACACAGGACTTAACAGCAGGATTAAAGAAACATTTATTTTCGTGTTCTCTTGCTTTATATTTGCTCATATATGACCTCTTGCAGAAGTCGCATTTATACTTGGTTATTTGCTTCATCCTGCTCGACCTCACTTTCCTTTGCCCTTGCATATTTAACAAGATTCTCCCATCTGCGTATCATGTCGCCTGGAAATGCTACTTTCCTTATTGACATGTCATATATCAGCATTATTGCTTTATCAAGTGCATTTACTAAGTCATTGAAAATATCATCCGACACGCCATCAGGCTTCATTTTTTTTCGCCCTCGCTTTCCTTTTTCCACTCATCCCTGCCAACTTCATGTTTTACCTCCCCCATGTTGAAAAGATTATCTAAAGCACCCGTATGAACCAAATAAATGCACCGCATAATCGTATCTCCATCTGTGTGGCCATATTTTCTGGCTATGCCTAAAAGATAGGCAAGCCTTTTTATGTATGGGTTGCTGGGCCGTTTTAATTTTGAATTAGAAGTGTATTTTGTTTTCTTTCGTGGTTTATTCCTGGGTTTAACTCCTGCAAGGTTGCAATAATAATACCATCCTTTTCGTTTATATTGCGTGACATAGTACAAACTTGAACACTCCTTAGGATTAGGAGCATATCCGTTTTTTGACAATCTTTTAATCTCCCGTATAATCATTTCATCGGTCCACTTTTTCATGGAACCACCTCTTTTTTATCCAGCTTCTCTTATCTCGATTTCCACCCGTTCCTCGGTCGTATTTTTAACCATGTGTTTCCGAACCAGGAGCTCCACCACCTGATCATCGTCCACATATGCGATGCCGTTAAGCCCATCAAGTATGCTTTTGGCTACATTATCCAGGTCCATTTTACGGCGGGTGTATATATCAAGAGCTACAAACACCGGGCCGTATGTTGGCTTACATCCGGTAGCCTTCGCTACCAATCCGACCATTCTTTCATACTCTACAGTTTGTGGCGGTGTGTATACATAAGCTTTTCTCCCTCTAGCTCCTAGCCGTGGCCTGCCTTTTGGGACCGGACGTCCCGGGATAGTGATTTTGTGTATCAGTTTGTTCAACTTTGTTCACCTCACAGACTTCAACTACACTTCCATCTATCCCACTGCATCGAAGTATCCTTGCTGCAGTTTCTTTGGCCTCCAGATTATCCCTGCCTTCGACCGCCAAACTAAATATGCTACTGACATGGTATCGCTTGTTTATCATCCGGCTTTGCCCCCTTCTATCATACGAAGGTCAAATTTATCTGCAAGTTTTTTAATCTCAGCCTGCATTGCCGGAGGTAAAAGTTGCTTTTCTTGTTCCCTAGCAATAATCTGGTCGTACATCCGCAGGAAATGTGCACGTAAAATTTCCGGTTCTTCATTCCAGCAAATCTCTCGCCAGCCTATATAACGAACTATCTGGGCGGTAGTTGGTGACAAGCTGGCTAAAGCCTCTTCTCCACGGTAATAGCCGTAGTTCCTGATAGCCTTAACTACTTCCCCCCATGCTTCAGCCGCCGTTAAACCCCTCGGAGAAGATATTTCAATGGCCGCTTTCCGCACTTCAGCTATTGCCGGTGGAAATGTGTTTTGCATGATTAGTTTTTTTATTGCTATATTTGCAACATCATAACCCAGGTCTCCAAGCATCTCGTGCCAAACCTGGACTTTTACATCGTCCACTTCAAACTTTGGATAAGCAGCAGCTAGCACTGCCAAAAGTTTAGCTACTTCACCCTTGGTCATAGATAACCACCCTCTTCCTGATTATATTTTTCAACCAAGCGAAGAGCATTGGCCACGTTCTTGGACATGGTTGGGATGGTCGGATCTCCCCTAGTTTTGGAAGAACATCGTCGCATTTGGTTCTCCAATTGGACACACTTCTCCCGTAGTTTCCCGGCTGAAAGGATATTTGCACGCCAAAACTCATCATCTTGGGAAAAGTCAATCAGATCCCGGATTTCCTGCCAACTGTAACCCCGGGTTCCTCCAGGCGGACCAATCCGGCCAAGCCTGTCCATTTCTTGGGCCCATTTTTGCAAAAGAGGGTCTCCTGGGTCATCGTTTGGTACTCTGGCCCGTGGGTTATTTTCAAGTATTCGATTACGCAGATATATTGCTGCTCGGTAAGGTGGGCTATCTTCTGTGTATTTAGGCTCATTCTTGTTGTTATCAAGAGACACCTGGGGCTCCTGCGAAGCGTCCGGACCCGGAGGGTTCGGACTATCTTTTCTATTCCTTTCCCCTTCACTTCTTTTCTCTTCTCTTCTATTTACTTCTGGCGTGGTCTCGTCCACGACATTTCCCCGACATGTCCCCGAATTATCCCCGACGGGTTCTATTATCTCGTAGTACCATTTGTGTCGCTGGTTCCCGAACTCTTCTTCGCCGTGGAATTTCACCCAGGGCGGCAAAGGAACGGTTGGCGGAGACGGCTTGTCCAGTCTTTGATGTTTGTGGAAGTTCTTGAGCCAACCATATTGGCGACCATTAGCTTCATAGGGGACTACTTTGTTTAATTCGATTAGCTTTTCTATGTATTGCTGCAGCTGTTCTAGTGGAATATTATCTCCGGGAAAGATCTTCATTTTAAGCCCTAGTGGATTGATCTCAAAGCATCCGCTGTCTTCTGCAATACACCACAAACCCTGATAAAATAGCCGCCCAAAGGCATCGAAGTTTGCGATTATGTCTGCATCTGTAAAAAATTCCGGACTAAGCATTCTCCGTCTCACAATACTCCCTCCCTATACTCCTCGCTGAATTGTTATCCATATTTCTAAACCCCTTTTACAATAATCCCCCCACCCCAGCGCCGGGGACATCATACATTGCCGGGGCGGGGAAACCAAAATTAAACTAGTGTCTGTTGTACTGGTTCAGTATCTTTTTCTTCGTCCTCATCCTCGAAAACATATTCAGCATCAATGTATTGCTCATCATTTGGCTTTTCTTGAACTTCGTCTTGTTCAATGTCTTTTACATACGCCTCTTGCATCTCGATTGAGAGAATGCCCCATTTACTCAGCATGTTCCGAATAACCGTTTTCAAGGCCATTGCATCATAATCGTTCTTCCATCCAAAATCAGACTTAGAAAACCGCTTCCTATGGGCCTCAATTTCCTCTTTTGACCAGTACACGGTTTTGCGGAACCCATTCACCAACTCAAAGTATCCAGCATAACCGATGATTGCGTCAGATTTACGCTGTTCAAAGTCAACTTCCAATTCTTCCGTGAGTGGGTTCCACTTCACCAGCTCGCCTTCCCTGATCGGTATTGCGTTGATAGAACGATACTTACCTGTTCTGAGGGCTAACTGTACGTACCCTTTATAACCAAGCTGGAACTGTGCCTTGTTTCCGTAAGGCACAACCCATGCATAGCCTAAGTTTTTGTCTACCGGCAGATCTAACGTCGCGGCTACCATCGCAGCCGAGATAACAGACATCGGGTCACACTTTTGGAGGTTGGTATCCGAGTTAACGAGGTTAATAATGGATGACATATATTGTGGCGCGCGCTTTTCTAAAATTTCCTCAAAACGCTTCTTGACTGAATCCGAATTCAGTAGCGCTTTTATCCCACTTATCGGGGATACACCCCCGTTTTTCCGCTGAGCCAATTGGTTTTTCAGGCTTTCATTAGTTGCCATTTTCATCCCTCCTATTTCACTGCAAATTTCCGGTATTTAGATGTTTTCAAGTATTTCTCATATAGCTCTGGATAATCTTTAGCGAAAGTTTTGCTGTCAAATCGATTACTCACAATATTCTTCCATGTAACAAGTCGTTCACCGAACCGGCCTGCCTCATTCTCGCCCAACATTGCTTTCAACCGGTTCTCACATTCTGCTTTTCGTTCTTCGAGTGCTTTTAGTTCCTCATTCAAAAAATCCAGGGTTTCTATCAATTCACCTGCGTCACTAGGGAGATCTATTGCGGCTGGTTTTCCTTCTGGATACATACGTTGCAAGAGTTCAGTAGATGCCGTGGAACCGTCCATTTCCGGCGGAACACCGGCTAGAACATGATTTTCCCAGAAGTCTTTTTCAATCTCGATAAGTTGCTGGATAAGTTCATTATCCCGTTCAATTTTCTTATAGATAAATGTATTGCCACCGATTAGGACCGCAAGCCACCAAGCAGAGTAACCGGTAACTGCCATATAGTGCTGGACTTGAACTAAATACTGCGCCGGTACTTCGTCTTGTTCCCATTCTTTAGCGTTGAATGCACTGGTAGTCTTGCATTCTAAGCCAGCGTTATCGCCAACTACTAGCCTATCCACGTTGGCTATCATCCACGGATACTCATGGTGTTGAAGAATCGCATTCCGCCGGCGGACTTTGAAACCGGTCCGCTTGGCGAACTCCTGCGCCACAATATCCTCCAGCACCTTCCCCCAGTAAGCCGCTTCTCCTGGCTCTTCCGGTTCAACTTGACTGGTCTTCTCTAGCCATACAGCTATGGGTGATTTCCATGGAGAAAGACCGGCAATAGCGGCAGCATCACTGCCACCGATGCCGCGTTTTCTATATTCCAACCACTCGCTTCTCTCCATATCGAGAGTGCTCACTAATACCTGTGCCGTCATTTCGCTCACCTCCATAATCCGGGCAGTTTTGGCCGTGCCCAACGAATGGACGGTAGCACGCCGCCCCGCAAAGCTCACTGCAAGAAAGCCAGCAGCATGGACTAGGAAACAAGTCTGGCCACTTGGTACAATCGCCCATGCCACCATGCTGCATACACGTTCCTGCCGGATCATCAACATTAAACAAGTGATTTTTCATGGATCTTATACTCCCTCTTTAATGAATTAATGAAGATTCCGAAAAGTCATCTGTTTCAGATAACGTTTGAATTCTCTATTTTTACCCACGAAAAAGGCTATTATTTTCCGTTTGGCTGGCATCTGAACTTTCATGGCCATTCCCCTTTCTTTTTACTCTTGTGTAAGGCTTTCGAATTAGTTATAATTGAAGTAGCGAAATATATTTTTTACCTAGCCACTGCTAATGCAGGGGCTTTTTCTTTTTTTATATACCCTCTTTCTCTACATTTCTGATTGTGTCTGGCAACTAATTTTGGTATCAAAGCATCTTCTGTGAGAGTCTCTAATGCAAGTTTCAAAATTTCTACATTGTGTTCCACGTCAATAAACTCGTGTACAGTGTCCAAGAACCTTTCCCATTCTTCCGATGTAAAATCATCTTTACTCCGTTTGTTTACTATCAGCTCCAATAGCACACTAGCTGCGTCCATTGCCTCTCTTAACTCACTTATTAGCTTCAAAATTACCGCCGGCAAACTCATATCAATGTTGTTCAGCATTTCGTAGCTGTATGCTTGTCCAATCGGGCATGACATCCTGCAGTATCTGACCGTCAAATCTGGCCGATTATAAACATGAGCCATTTTCATTACTACATCTGGTCCTGGAGTTCGTTTCCCGGCCTCATAATAAGCAAGCGTCCTTGTGCCAAGAAAGAGCCTAAAAGCTGCCTCATCTCTGCTCAATCCTGCTGCTTCTCTTGCACCCCTATACATTCTCATTCACCCCCTTTTACTCTAAAATAAAGATAAGATAATATCGGACGCCAAATACCTTCTATCGGATCCCTCTTCCACTCCTCAACAGGATCCCCCAACGTTTTTTCCGTTTCCTCTCCTGGAGAAATGCCTGGAACCATCGCAAAAATCTAACCAGCTTGTCCACCCCTCTCCTTTGCCCCGGCCTTAGTGTCGGGGTCTTGCCTAAAGTTTTAGTTTGAACATTCAGCATTTATTTTTATCTTTTCTTCCGTGCAAGGAAATATTGCTTTTTTCTTTTACATTTCCTTAACTCCTATTCCGCTATGGTAGGATTTACCTCCCCTTTGTAGAAATATCAGGTATCGAAGCTACTATTTCATGAAGGGAGGTGGCCAATTTGGAATTTAAAGTCTGTATAAAGTGCAATATTTGTCATTGTTCATTTGAATTACTCGGTTCATATATAAAGGAACACCAAAAACTCGAATGTCCGAATTGTAAACAACCGTTCCCACAGGATCTATTTGAAAAACTCAAAGTTGGCATGACTAACCTATATGAAGTTCCTGAAGAAACAGTTGAAAACCATTCTTTACTTGCAGAAGAAACTGGTTTTAAACTTTCTGTAAAAGAATGGTCAATTTTCAAAGAACATGGCCTTAAGTGATTTTTGCAACATATTTGAGTTTGACTTTCAAGTATTCAAAAATCTCTATGGCTTGTTGATATGTGAGTTCATTTTCTTTTAAAACTTGGCAAATACTATTGCATATATCATCAAGCCTTCTTTCTCTTATTAAACTTTTAAATGAATCGCTAAAATTCATCTCTTCCAACTCTTTCATTTCCTCACCCCCTATCCCTCAGTTCCAGTTGCTTCACTAGGAGTACCTTGTTTTTCACTAGCTTTCATCCTCTGATAGAAAATCCTTGCCACCTGCATCAAAGCTCCCTCATCGTATTCCGCGACACCCAAGTCCTCTACGCTCTCCGGTGCCGGCAAAGGCAAGCCTTTGCGGCAGGCATCTTCGGCAGCTTTTCGGTTGTAGCGAAAACGCATTAGTCTGGGCATAGGATGATCCCCCTTTACTCCGTGCCCGTCCTAGGCAGTTCTTTATCTTTGTCTGTGCTGGTTACCTTTCTCCCGTTTTGACAGGATTTACCTCCCCTTTGTCGAAATTAGCAGGTGTTTAAACATTGTCGTGAAGGGAGGTAAAAATTCGTGTCTACTGAAAAATGTGATAACTATGAAATATGTGCTAAATATGCTATTTATGGGAAATGTGAAAAGGAACGCACCGGAAAATATAGTCTGCATCTTTTCTGTGAACCATATCAAAAGCAAATAATCACCATTCTTGCAAGTATTGACGATAAGCTTTCAAAACTTCTTGAAAAGAAATAGGCTTCTTATTTTCCTCTTTACTGGCAGAGCTTTTGCGGTTTAGGTCAACTTGTGTATTTAAGACCACTTGAGTTTTTCTAATATCCACATATTCATTTAATTTTTTCAGCTCTGCCAGTATCTCTTTTAAAATTTCCTCCATCTTTATCACCTCCCCTTACCCATCAGTACCGGTGGCCGTATCTTCGTTAACGTTTCATATAAAAGGAGTTGATTTAATTGAAACTTAATCATAACAGTACCTATATTTATGTGAATGAAATCCAGCTTGAAGGCTATACACAAGAGGAAATTATATATTCTGCTGGGACTACTGTAATTTAGGTCTGCAGGATTCAATAACAATTTCATCGATAGGAATTGAGATTTCTAGTTCTAGATCTACCTCATTACTTTGTGCCCTGGCGGTAATGGAATATCCTTTGACATTCGGTATTTCATTGCCACCTATTTTTAAAGAAAACTTTTCTTCTGTGTGAATAAGTTCTAACTTTTTATCCAATATTCTCCCTCCTTTCTACCTCCTACCCTTCAGTGCCGGTTGCGCCGGCGCTGGGCTGCTCGTCTTGTCCTCTCCAGTGTGGTAAAATTTACATGGAGAGGAGGTGACCTTTTATGATTGATGTTAATAAAATGTCGGTATCTGCTATTGATGAAAATTTGAAGAAATTCATTGAAGTTGTTACTAAAAATCCAAGCCAAAACGATTTTGAAAGTGAAGTGCGTGTCTATAAAGCATTAATGAATTATTCATGTCTATTACTGGAGAAATATCATGAAGCCCTCAAGAGTGAACTAGCTAAATATAACATTGATATTTAGTCTTTATCCTTCGGCTTTGATAGCCTTACAGGCCTCAATAAATGCTGTTTCTAAGCTACTTGCAAGATTTCTTGCAATGTGGTCCGACTGGACTGTTTTCTCTGGCTGCTCTTGAGCTCGCTCCTCAAGGGCAGTCACCCTCTTTTCAAGGTCGGCTATGCGTTGCTTCAAAGTCATCGATATCACCCCCTACCCATCAGTACCGGTTGAACCGGTGCCGTTAGCGGCATCAACAACATCCAGTATTTTGCTAGCAATTTCCTTGGCCTGCTCCACCTGGGAGTAGCAGAGCATTGATACATTTTTAATTCCGAGAGAATACCGGATTATAGTTGAGATAGCAGTTGTAAGTTGATACTGGACATAAGGATTGTTTTTGGCTATCCGTGGCAAAAAGGATTCTTTTACTTCATCCCAGGGTTTAGGTAGTTGTCGCCTAGGCACTTTACTCATTTCCTGCAAAAGCTCCGCTTTTATTTGTTCTTTTAGTGCGGCAAGTTCGGATTGGTTCATGGTATTACCCCCTTAAGCCGTCTTTTCGGTTTTTTCGGTATATGCAGTTCGTATTTGTTCACCATGGTTTACAGTAATCGTAAAAAAAATTTCTTCAACTGGTAATTTTAAATAATTTGCGATTCTTATGATTATGTCCCCACCAGGAGTCTTAACGCCTCGTTCTATATCCGATAAATATGGCCTTGTTATACCTACTGCTTTTGCTAACTCTTCTTGGGTTATACCTTTTTGATTCCTTATCTGCTTTAATCTGTTTCTCATGGTTGCCACTGGTTACCACCTCCTGTTATATTGTTCACCACGGTTTACATTTTTATTTTAATTCCTTATCTATAATTTGTCAACTATGTGATACAAAAATATATATATTTTTTATTGTTGTATTCCATAGATT
>JAAXZE010000067.1 GCA_012720075.1 Clostridia bacterium | reverse complement strand
TGATTTTATATTAGAAACAAAGGAAAAATATCCGAATAGCTATATTCATATTAATTTTGACTTAAATAATACCGAGAAGATTGCCCAATTATATTTAGAAAATATAAAAATGATTGGTGCTTTAATTGGTTTTGTAAATAATGCGGCATATGCATACGATGATATTGTTACCAATGCAAAAATTGACCTTTTGGAGAAAATGGTCAGAATTAATTTTATTTCTCCGGTAATTTTAACAAAATATGTTATAAGGGATATGCTTTTAAATAATAAAAAGGGTTCCATTGTTCATATTACATCAGTATGTGCTCATACAGGATATAAAGGTTTAAGTATGTATGCAGCTACTAAAGGTGCCTTAGAATCATTTTCTAAAACAGTTGCCAGGGAATGGGGAACTAAAGGGATTAGATCAAATTGCGTTGCCCCTGGATTTATGGAAACGAATATGAGTTCTACTTTAGCTGAAGAACAAAAAGAAAGGATTTATGCCAGAACGTCCTTAAAAAAGCCTACCGATTTATTTTCAGTTGCAGAAACGGTAGAATTTTTGTTGTCAGATAGATCCGGTTCTATAACAGGTCAGGTTATTCATGTTGATAACGGGACCATATAAAATAGGTGATAAAAAGTGATAAAATACAAATTTACAACTAAAGAGGATATAGAAGGAATAGTAAAATTGTTCTCTACTAATGGCAACCCTTATAACTGGAATGTCTCAAAATGGCGTTATTATTATGAATGTTACCCCGAAGGTAGATCTATTTCAATAATTGCTCTTGATGATGATAAGGTAATTGGACATTATGGCCTTCTTCCGGTAAAAGTAAATGAATTGAATGCAATGCTAGGGTTACATGCCTTTGTACATCCTGATTATAGAGGATTAGTAGTCATAAAAAAATTATTAAATCTTGCTACAGAGGTAAGTAAAGAAAAGAATATTGATTTTATTATAGGATTTTCTAATGAAGGTTTTACAAAAGTTTTGACAGCCATATTTTCATGGCACTTATTAGGTTATCTGGTTTTTGAAAATGTAAAAGAATATTGTATTGATGATTTAAATAAATACTCTTGTCAATATAGTGAAGACTGGTATAAGTGGAAGTTTGGCTCATTACAAGATGTTTATATAAAGAACTATGTTAAGGACGGGGAGATGTACCACCAAGTATTGAAAGTACCTGGAAAAAGAGAAATTAAGGCTTCAGATTTTGGATTAGATTTTTTAAATATCTGGAAACCGGCGAAGAACACTAATTCTTTATGGAAACAACCGGTAACAATAAAAATGATTAATGAATGTCCCAACGACTTATTAGATATTTGTAACTGGAGTATAGATATGGGGGATTCGGATACATTTGAATATAATCCTAATTTAAATAAAAGGTGAAAGTGATGAAAAGTGTATTGGTAATTGCTGCTCATCCCGATGATGAAGTTTTGGGCTGTGGTGGTACTATAGCAAAGCATGTAAAAAATGGTGATCAAGTTAATGTAGTTATACTTGCTGAAGGTCTAACAAGCAGAAGTTTTATAGGAGGAAAAGAAGAATTTGCGGAAGATTTACAGAAATTAAAAGAAACTGCAAAAAAAGCAAATAAGCTACTAGGAGTAAGTTCAGTACTTTTTTCCGACTACCCTGATAACAGAATGGACTCTCTGGATAGATTGGATATTATTAAAGAAATAGAGGGCTTGATAACTAGATTTAAACCAGATGTTATATATACTCATCATTCAGGTGATGTAAACATTGACCACAAAAGAACCCATGAAGCCGTAATAACTGCTTGTAGGCCATTTCCAGGCCAAACTGTGAAAAGGATACTTTTTTTTGAGGTCCCTTCAAGTACTGAATGGCAGATAGCCGGTTCGGCACCTTATTTTATGCCCAATTCTTTTTCGGATATATCGGAGACAATTAATATTAAGCTTGATGCTTTACGAATTTATAACTCAGAAATGAGGCCATGGCCACATCCGCGTTCCATAAAGGCAATTGAATATTTAGCCCGATGGAGAGGAGCTACAGTAGGTATGGAAGCAGCAGAAGCGTTTATTTTAGGGCGAGAAATATATTAGGAATTAGGTGAAGAAAAATGGGTGAGATCAAAATAGCTAATAGAAATATTGGAAAAAATTATAAACCGTTTATAATTGCCGAAATGTCGGGAAACCATAATCAGTCCCTTGATAGGGCATTAGAGTTGGTTGAAGCAGCGGCAAGGGCAGGAGCTCACGCTTTGAAGTTACAAACTGCCAATCCGGATACAATTACTTTGGATGTTAGGGATGGGAACTTTATAATTACTGACGAAGATAGTTTATGGAAGGGCAATAATCTTTATGATTTGTATAAACAAGCTAATACACCATGGGAATGGCATAAACCAATTTTCGAAAAGGCTAGAGCATTAGGATTAATTGCCTTTAGCACTCCTTTTGATGAAGCTGCAGTAGATTTTCTGGAAGAATTAGATGTTCCCTGCTATAAAGTAGCTTCTTTTGAATGCACCCATTTGCCTTTAATAAAAAAGATTGCAAAGACGGGGAAGCCGATGATTATTTCAACAGGCATGGCCACCGTTGCGGAAATTGATGAAACGGTTAGAACAGCCAGAGAAAATGGGTGTCAGGATATAATCCTCTTAAAGTGTACAAGCACTTATCCTGCTTCGCCTGAAAATACAAATATATTAACTATTCCTCATATGCGAGACCTGTTTAAGTGTGAAGTAGGGCTGTCCGACCATACTATGGGTGTAGGGGTTGCAGTGGCCAGTGTAGCTTTGGGTGCAACTGTAATAGAAAAGCACTTTACCTTAAGGAGAGCCGATGGTGGCGTTGATTCGGCTTTCTCTCTTGAACCGGAAGAATTAAAGTCTCTTGTTATCGAAACAGAGAGAGCTTGGCAGGCTTTAGGTAAAGTAATCTATGGTCCAACGGAGAAAGAAAAAAGTTCCATTAAATATAGGCGTTCGCTGTATGTAGCCAAGGATATGAAGGCCGGAGAACGGTTTACCGAGGAAAATTTAAAAGTTGTAAGGCCGGGTTATGGCTTGCCTCCAAAATATTATGAATTGCTTTTAGGGAAAAAAGTTAACAAAGCTTTAAAAAAAGGAACTCCGGTTACATGGGAAATTTTTGATTAAATATATGAATAAAAAAATTTAACTCTTACGGAATACAAGGCTGATTGGTGCGGACAAAAGACTATTCTGTATGCTTATTTTTTTCGAAAAGGAGGTGGTAACATGAAAATTAATCCAAGCTTAGTTAATAATTATTCCTATACGAAAAAAACAGAAAATGTCAAAGAAAATCAGGGAAAAAATAATGAGACTAAAATAGAGAAAGAGAGTCAATACATATCCGGTCAAAAACTAGAAAAGAAAATCACCTATGATAAACCTAAGGTTAATCAGGCCGAGATTCAAAGGCTAAAGGAAGAAAGTGACAGAATACACGAAAATTTAAGAAGAATGGTAGAAGAGCTTTTAAAAAGGCAGGGCATGACCTTTAACGATTTGGCATTAGGAAAAGAAGTCATAGTTGATGAGACGGCCAGAAATGAGGCTCAAGCCCTTATTGGGGAAGGGGGAGAGCTCAGTCCGGAGAAAGTCAGCGATAGGATTGTAGATTTTGCCAAGGCTATTTCAGGAGGAGACAGAGAAAAGTTTGAAATACTAAAATCCGCCATTGAAGAAGGCTTTAAACAGGCAGCCGAAGCATTGGGCGGAGTATTGCCGGAAATATGCCAAAAAACCTATGACCTGGTTATGGAGAAACTGAATCATTGGGCTGAAGAAGAAACAGCGGAATGATAAAGCATACATTCCACGGAGAATTTGTTCCCAGGTGCAAATTCTCCATTCATAGAAAAGAGGTGTGACCTCATGGACATAGCAGCAATGTCGGTTATATTAAGTCAAACAAAAATTCAGCAGCAAGCAAATATCTCAGTTATGAAGACGGCAATGGATACAGGAGAAAGGCAGATGAACGATTTAATCCAAATGTTAGAGCAAAACACCAAACTGATGGAACTGTCGGTACAACCTTTTCTGGGCAAAAATATTGACATAATGATTTAAGAAAGCTGCCAAACGGCAGCTTTCGTCATGTTTTTTTATAAAGGAATTTTTTGCCTTCAGTCGAATATTATTGATGTTTCACCTTGCACAGCTTGCTGCGCACAATTAAAATCGAAATTACGGTATAATGTATAATAGTTTTAAAACTATATACCGTTTAATCAGATTGTCCGGAGGGCAAGAGTTTAATTTTTTTTATAAAGGAGAAGCAAAATGAAATTAGTATCGTGGAACGTTAACGGACTAAGAGCCTGTTTGGAAAAAGGGTTTATGGACTATTTCAACCGGGTCAATGCCGACATTTTTTGCATCCAGGAGACCAAGCTGCAGGATGGGCAGGTTGAGCTGGAATTGGAAGGTTATCACCAGTACTGGAATCATGCTTTGAAAAAAGGTTATTCAGGTACCGCTATCTTTACCAAGATTGAGCCATTGACCGTTGCCTATGGTATAGGTAAGGCCGCCCATGACCAGGAGGGGCGGGTTATTACCCTGGAATATCAGGACTTTTTCATGGTGACCGTTTATACCCCTAATGCCCAGCGGGGTCTGACCCGTTTAGACTATCGGATGGAATGGGAGGATGAATTCAGAAATTACCTGGTTAACCTTAAAGCCCGGAAGCCGGTCGTAGTCTGCGGCGATTTTAACGTAGCCCATAAGGAAATAGACTTGAAAAACCCCAAGGGTAATCGTAAAAATGCAGGATTTACCGATGAGGAAAGGGGCAAAATGTCTGAGTTATTGGAAGCGGGCTTTGTTGATACTTTCCGTTATTTGTACCCCGATAAGGAAGAAGCATATACCTGGTGGAGCTATATGGCTCGAGCCAGGGAGAAAAACATCGGGTGGAGAATTGACCTGTTTCTTGTTTCCGAGGATATTAAAGAAAAAATTAAAGAGGCAGAGATCCACAGCCAGGTCTTTGGCAGCGACCATTGTCCTATTGTTTTGGATATCAATATTTAAGAGGCATGGGGTGTTTAACCCATGCCTCTCTTAATTTTCTATCCTTTAAATTATATTCTAACAGCACTTTTTTGATTGGCCGAAGTTTTTCTTTTGCCGGTACTTTCCATAAGCAAAGAAAGCAGGGCCGAACCGGCTAAAAACACGGCCAGGTAAAAGAAATCATCATTGACCGCTTGGACGGCGCTAACGGCATAGCCGACCGTTCCCTCGACAATTTCTCCTTGAAAACCGGCCTCGGCATAATAACGGCTGGTATTTATGCTTAAAAGCACCGTTAAAATGTTGGTTGTTATGACGCTGACAATTTGTTTTCCCCAGTTGAACATGGACGAAGCATGGCCTGAGAGGCTGCTGGGCACACTGCCTAAACCGTAATCTGTCAGGGGCATCTTTACCATTCCCATCCCCAAATACCGGATGCTCATGAAAATAACGATGGTAATGACACCCGTTGTCAGGCCAACTTTGCTCATCCCATAATTACCCAGGGCGGCTATTAAAAGTCCGCTGAAAACCATAGCTTTGCTGGGAATTCTATCGAAAAAGCGATCGGAAAAAATATTTCCTAAGACCATGGTTGCGGAAGGAATGACCAAAATCAGTCCCGCTTCCATGGGCGAATAACCTAAAATGGTTTGCACATAAACCGCTACCAAAATACCGGTTATACCCAGGGCCATAGCCATAACGCAATTTATTAAGAGAGCTATGGCGAAAGGCTTGTATTTTAGCACAGTGAAATTTAAAAGGGGGTTTAGGCTGTGACTTTCCCGGAAAACAAAAAAGAGGATTAGAATAAATCCTGTTGTAAAACAAGAAAGAAATTTTATGCTCTTTACACCCCAGATTTCCAGGTTGGTAAAACCGATTAGGATCAGACCGGTACCCAGTGCCACAGTAAGGATACCTAAATAGTCCAATGCTTGGGTTTTATGTCCACCCTCAGCGGGCAGACTTTGCCGGCTGAAATAGACAGCTAAAGCTACCAGGGGAACGTTAATTAAGAAAAGGATATGCCAGCTGGTAAATTCTAATAGCATCCCGGCAATGGAAGGACCTATGGCAACTCCCAAAGAGTGGGACATGACGGTAATACCCAGGTAATGGGGCTGTTTTTTCTTGGGGATATGCCGGTAAAGAAGGGTCATGGTGCAAGGGACGATTACCCCTGAGACGGCACCTTTGGCCATGCGGAAAAATATAAGACTATAAAGGTCCCAGGCCAGAGCACAAGCCAGAGAAGCTATTCCCATAGCTGTCAAGGCTGTTACAAACATTTTTCGATAGCCGTACCGGTGGCCGAAATAACCGGCTAAGGGCATGGCCATGGCTAAAAGCAACATATAGCCTACCACTACCCATTGCACTATTCTGATCTCGGTATCGAAAATATCCATAAAACTGGGTATGGCAATACTCACTGTTGTATTGTTAAACATGGTGGTAATGCCTGCCAGTACCACAGCCGCCAATAGCATCCGCTGTTTTTTTACATCTTCCAAATATCCTTCCTCAACCATTTTTTATTCTCCTTGCAAAAAAGTTGAAAAGTTACCTTTCGGTGTTTACCTCTCGTTTTTATTATATAGGTTAAAGTTTTGTATAACATTATTAATAGTTAAAATTTTCGAGGAAAATATCAAATGACAACAAAATCATTAAAACCTGTGTAAAGAATAATTAAGATACCTTCTCCCTTATTAACAGAGGGAATAGGAAAATTATTGCTGCCAAAAATGTAAAAAAAGTTTAACGGCAAAGGTACTTATAGCTATTGCTAAAGCTATGGTTCCCGCGGCCAGCAGTGTAGGAATCCCAATTTGGACGGCGGCTTCATAATTGTTTTGCACTATGAACTGCATGGTTCGGTAGATTCCCAGCCCGGGCACTAAGGGAATCACTGCGATTGTCACGAAAGTAGTAGTAGTCATTTTTAAAACCCGAGCAGCTATTTCGCATAATAAGCCCATAATGAGGGTAGCCAGAAAAAAACCCAGTGGCTTGGAACCTAGGTTTTGGGTGATCAGGATAAAAACAACATAACCAATTCCCGCTATGGCAGCCGTTACCGGAAGGGAACGTTTGGGGGCATTAAACAAAAGGGCAAAGAACAATGAAGCCATGAAGGAGTAAAAAAAGTTAGTAAATATTGTCAATTTAATCCTCCTCCCATTAGAATCAATGTTTTTAAGACAACTCCGACCCCGACGGCTATGGCGATGGCTACAATTATGGCTTCCGTTCCCCGGGCCACGCCGGAAACAAGATCTCCCTGAATAGTATCCCGAATAGCATTAGTCATTGCTAACCCTGGCAATAGAGGCATAATAGCCCCACTGATAATTAGATCCATGTTACCCATATTAAAAATTTGGGTGGCTGTAATGGCGATAACGGCAGTAAAAATGCCGCCGGTTAGGCTGATAATAAAATTGGACATATCTTCACCTTGCAAGAGGAAAGAAAATAATTGAATCACCGCTCCGCAGAGGGCGGCGATGAAAAAATCAAACAGGCTGCCGTTAAAAAGAAGGGTAAAAAAGCCTGCCGAAAGGGCTGAGGCTGTGGCAGTCAATATTTTTGGTTTTGATTTATCTCCGATGATTTGCTCCAATTGGATTATGGCTTCATCAAGACTGATCCGGCCAGTTGTTAGTTGACGGGATATCAGGTTGGCGGCATCTATTTTGGATAGGTTCACCGTGCGTCGGCGGACCCTTTTTATGATGGTATGGGTAGCCAGGTTGTCATGAGAAATGGTAATAAACATTCCGGTAGGAATTACAACCGGCTCCACATCTATCAAACCAAAACTGCGGCAAATTCGCATTACCGTATCTTCAACTCGGTAGGTTTCTCCGCCGTTTTCCAGGATAATCTGGGCTTCCAATTTTACAATTTTTATTATTTTGTTTATTTCCTGTTCATTGAGCAAAAAAGAGCACCACCTTAAAAACCTTGAAAGTACTATAATAACTAATACCACAAAAAAAATGAAAATGCATCAAAAACCCATCCTAAACTGTTTTTCATGAAACTTAAAATTTTTTTAGAAAATTACTAAAAAAATTTTAAGAATAGCAGGAATAATTATACAAAGGAAGAATATATTATATATCCATTTTATACGGTAATTATTAAATCATTAATACGTTAATTTGGAGGTGACTGAAAAAAAAGAGGGTTTTGGCTGACAAAAAACAAATTATTTAAAGGAGATGATTTAAGTGAATCAAAATGATAAAAAACTCGAAATGTATGGCGGTATTCTTGGTGGTCTTGTTCCCCTTTTTGTCCTAATCGCTATTCTTGTCTGGCTTTCAGTTGCCGAAAGAGGCGGAACCGCAGCTTTTTGGGCCGGTGGTTGGCTGGCTATTGTTGCCGGTTTGTTCCTGGCAAAAAACAAAAAAGAGTATTGTCAATCAGTAATGAGGGGCTTAGGCGATAAAAACGGTATTGTAATAGTAACTGCCTGGCTTTTTGCGGGAGTCTTTGGAAAACTGATGGTTGCCGGCGGTCTTGTTGACGGTCTGTTATGGTTTGGCTTAACAACCGGAGCCACGGGAGCCTTTTTCACCGTTTTATCCTTTATTGCAGCAATGTTATTCTCTTTAGGAACCGGTACAAGCACCGGAACTGTGTTGTCCCTTATTCCTGTTCTTTACCCGGCAGGGGTCTTTTTAGGAGCTAATCCCGTAATGCTGGCTGTAGGTATTTTAGGTGGTGCTGCCTTTGGCGACAACTTAGCACCTGTATCCGATACAACTATCGTCTCGGCCTTTACTCAAGAAGCTGATATGCGTGATGTAGTAAAAAGCAGAGCACCTTTGGCTTTATCTGCGGCAGCCATATGTGTGGTCATTTTGGCTATTACCGGTGGTGGGGGAGATGTAAGCCAGCTTCCAGCTATAGAGGCTTCTACCAATCCGGCCGGTTTATTAATGTTGTTAAGTTTTGCCATCGTAGTTATTTC
>JAAXZE010000066.1 GCA_012720075.1 Clostridia bacterium | reverse complement strand
GTGCATATCATGGGTAAAAAGGATGGTTAATTGCCGGCTTTCCTCCTCTGTGCCTGCCGCCGGAATATTGACCGATGTCACCAGAAAGATCAACAGGAAAAAAAACAATAAACCGTTCTTTAGAGTTTTTTTCATTTATCATCCCTTCCGCAATTAATAGTTAATAATCACTAACCTCTTTATTTAAACTCCTTTATTCATTAACATAATATTGGTGTAAAAAGCATTTGTATTCATTATAATCTGAAAATTCCCAGGGCAATTTAATTCTTACGAGTATTAAAAAAACTGCTTTCATTTTTGATTTTTTGATATATTGACAAATGAAATAAATCCTTTTATACTACATTTAATATCAATAAAGACTATGAAAGAGGAAAGTAGTTTTAACTAAAGTTTACAGAGAGCCGGGGCAGCTGGAAACCGGTAACCGAGGTTAAAATGAAGTTCCCTCCGGAGTTGTCCACTGAAAGCAATAAGTAGGTGAGACCGGGACTTCCGCCGTTATGAGGAAGGGGATATTAAAAGCGGTTGATTGTTTCAACCAATTGCGTATCCTATTTTGAGTGGGTCATTTTTTTGACCAATAAGGGTGGTACCGCGGAATTAACCTTTCGTCCCTAAGTCTTTAGGGATGAAAGGTTTTTTTATTTCAACAAAATCAACCTTACTCCGGAGAAGGAAGATTTTGTTGCTATTTGCAGGATGGTTTCTCAGTTAGGACGGCAGGACGGTTAAAAAGAGCAGGACGGCAGTACGGGTAGGATGGAAAAAACGGGGAAACCGGGCTCAAAAGTCCGGTTTCCCCCACTATCATTTCCCTAAAAGAGGGTATCGGGATATTTTTGTGTAAATACGTTTATTCCCGATTTGCTCACTTTTAAATAAAAACAAACGATCAACATAAATCGCAGTAAATTTACCTAAGCTTAACCCATCCCTTATGTGTAGAAAATCTTCTTTAAAAACAATATCCTGTCCTATGGTAACATGGGGCTTATACCCTCTCTTTTCCCGCGGAAAACCTAGGGAATTCAACCCCTCTTCTATCTTATTATATAAAGATGTCAACCGGTTAATATCTCCGGCCAGACCCAGCCATAAAACGCGAATATTTTCTCTTCCGGCAAATACTCCCAGGTCGTCCAAGGTCAAACTGAAAGGTTTTTGGTCAATACAAATATTGTGCATAATATTATCAATTTGTTCCTTCTGCCATTGGTCAATTTCCCCCAGGAATTTCAAAGTAAGATGAAAGTTATCAATATACTTCCACCTTCCTTTAACTGCATAGTTTTTAAGACTTTTCTGAAGCTCAGCCAACTCATGTTTCAACTCCTGCTTAAAATCAATACCTATAAAAGCTCGCATTAAATCAAAACCTCCATCAAAAACAGTAGCCCCGACTTTACAGGGCTACTGATTATAGTCTTTAATCGAAAAACCGGAACAATTAAAAATATTCTTCGTTTATGTAACAGGCTTTAATTTCTCCAAAGTATAATACATGATAATCCTTTTGGGGATATAAGATTTGCTGAATTTTAGGGGAGAAGACAAGAGCCGGTTCCATTGCCTGCTGGTATACTACCCGGCATTCATAATAGAGGCCGCACTTATCAATAACCGGTGTATTAACGGTCATAGCCGGTAAAATACCAAGATTGGCTTCTTTAAATTTATCAACATCTTTCCCTGATTTGGTTCCACAGAAAGCCAGTTCTTTTTTGAACTCATTTTTAATGGGTATGCTTACCGTAAATTCCTTGGATTTTTCCAATAAATCATATGTATAGCGGGAGTAACGAACCAAAACCAGGAAAACAGGTATTCGCCAGATATAGCCGATGCTGCCCCAGCCAATGGTCATGGTGTTGAGTCGGTCTCCTTCTTTAACTGTCAAAAAGGCCCCTTTTTGAAGCTGGTCCATAGCCTCTTTCAAGTACTCATTATAAGCAACGGTTTTCATCCAAAATCAACTCCTTTTTAATTTTTCTTTTTATCTTAACTCTTATTTAGTATGTCCCCCAAATATTCTCAAAAAAAGAAACTTTAACCCCAATTATTTACCTTGTTGCTTCTTCCTTGGGTTTAAAATGCTGGCAGCTTTGGCCTGATGATTGAAAAACTACCAGGCTAGGAAGGTTTTTGGTTTTGAAACCAAAGGCTTTACAGCCCCTAGGGAAGTTTTTGTCCCAAGTTATATAAAAATATTGACATTTTAAACAATTAATCCGGCTTGTCATATTATCACCTGTTGACTTATACTGACACCGTAAGATATTATTCTTATTAATATTTTTTGGGGGAGTGCAAGAAAAATGGACAATGTTTTGTTGGCCTTTCTGATAACACTTTTAGCCGGTTTGAGCACGGGAATAGGAAGTACCATTGCCCTCTTTGCCAAAAAAACCAACACCAAATTCTTATCCCTTAGCCTGGGATTTTCCGCAGGGGTTATGCTCTATGTATCTATGATCGATATTTTCTATAAAGCCAAAGATGCACTCACCGCCCAACTGGGTATAAAACTCGGTTCCTGTGTAACGGTAGGTGCTTTTTTCGGCGGAATATTCCTCATTGCCATTATTGACAAAGCCATTCCCAGCGCCGATAACCCCCATGAGATATGTAAAGTGGAAGATTTGGAAAAGGGAAAATGTGCCACCGGTCCCAACCTTCTTCGAACCGGTTTATTCACCGCACTGGCTGTGGGGATCCACAACTTTCCCGAAGGACTGGCCACTTTTATTTCGGCCCTGCAAGAACCTTCCATAGCCATCCCCATTGCCGTAGCCATAGCCATCCATAATATACCCGAGGGGATTGCCATATCCGCTCCCATCTACTATGCTACCGGTGACAAAAGAAAAGCATTCCTCTTTTCCTTTTTGTCAGGTTTCTCCGAACCTGTTGGTGCCCTCATCGGTTACTTAATTTTAATGCCCATTATTAATGATATCGTCTTTGGCATAGTCTTTGGGGTGGTTGCAGGTATAATGGTATTTATTTCTTTGGATGAACTGTTGCCGGCTGCCCGTGAATATGGGGAACACCATCTTTCAATCTATGGACTGATTGCCGGTATGGGAGTAATGGCTTTAAGTCTTCTGCTCTTTGTCTAATTATTTGTAAAATTATAAATTCAATGTTTCTTTCATTATAACAGAAAATTATTCCAGCAAACATAGAAACGACCCCAATCTTTGTCTTGTCCAATAATGGAACATCGGCCCCTTCCGCTGTTTTATATTTCCTTGTGAGGGCAACTTCGGAATGTTATAATCGTAAAGGTAAAAAATACTTTTTTTGGGAGGACAAAAATGAAACAGGATATGATTGTCGTTTTGGATTTGGGAGCCACCAATAATACGGCTATAGCCAGGGCCATCAGGGCCCTTGGTGTATATAGTGAGATACACTCCCATGATATTTCCGTGGACAAGCTTGCCCAGTTGCCCAACATCAAGGGTATAATCATTAACGGGGGCAAAAACAATGTGGTTAACGGGGTTAAAATTGATGTCGATCCTGATATCTATAAAGCCGGTTATCCCATAATGGCCGTCAATCATGACCTGGCCAGGTGCGAAAATAAAAGAGACGGCTGGCCCCAAAATGAAGAAGAAGTCAAAGAAATTTTAAAAAGCTTCGTCTTTGATACCTGCCAGGCTGAAGCCAACTGGAACATGAAAAATTTCATAGCGGCTCAAATTGAATTAATCAGAAAACAAGTGGGCGATAAAAAAGTACTGCTGGCCCTTTCCGGCGGAGTGGACAGCTCTGTAGTGGCGGCACTGCTAATTAAAGCCATCGGGAAACAGCTGGTTTGCGTCCATGTCAACCATGGGCTGATGCGCAAAGGGGAATCTGAAGCGGTCATTGAAGTATTTAAAAACCAAATGGACGCAAATCTTATCTATGTTGATGCCACGGAACGTTTCCTTAATAAACTGGCCAATGTTTCGGACCCGGAAGAAAAAAGGAAAATCATCGGAGCCGAATTTATCCGTGTATTTGAAGAAGAAGCTCGGAAACTCCAGGGTATAGAATTCCTGGCCCAGGGGACCATCTATCCGGACATCGTGGAAAGCGGCACAAAAACTGCCGCTGTTGTAAAATCCCATCATAATGTAGGCGGTCTGCCTGCGGACCTTAAATTTACTTTGATCGAACCACTGTACCATCTCTTTAAGGACGAGGTCCGAGCCTGCGGCATTGAACTGGGCCTGCCGGAAGAAATGGTTTACAGACAGCCCTTCCCCGGCCCCGGTCTTGGCGTACGCTGCCTGGGCGCCATCACCAGGGAACGCCTGGAAGCAGTCAGAGAATCCGACGCAATTTTAAGAGAAGAATTTGCCAAAGCCGGTTTGGATAAAAAAGTTTGGCAATATTTTACCGTTGTTCCCGACTTTAAATCTGTAGGAGTAAAAAATCATGCCCGCAGTTATGAATATCCTGTGATTATCCGGGCTGTAAATACCGTTGATGCCATGACTGCTACCATTGAACAGATTGACTGGCCTATTCTTTTGAAAATTACCGACCGCATTTTAAAAGAGGTTCCCAACGTAAACCGGGTTTGCTATGATCTGAGTCCTAAACCCTGTGCCACCATTGAATGGGAATAAAAAAATTTTCCAAAAGGATAACCCTGAAGGTTATCCTTTTTTTCACATTCTAATACCATAAATGTTTTTCCTTGAAGGATTTTAGCAAATTATAGCGAAAAAAGATGAAAAAAATTAAAAGAAAATTCTGTTTGATTTATTAAGAAAAAAGGGGGGAAGCACAATGAAATTAGGAATTGTTGGCGGAGGCAAAGCAGGAACATTGTTCCTAAAATCTCTTATGGATATATCGGAAATAACTGTTGTCGGCTTATGTGAAAAAAATCCCAATGCCTTAGGAGTGGATTTTGCCCGGAAACACAATATTCCCGTCTACTTTGACATTAAACAGTTTTTAGAAATAGAAATGGATGTGGTACTGGAACTTACGGGAAATGAAACGGTAAGGGATATTATATTGCAGTATAAAAAAGAGCATACCCATCTCATGGATTCCTATGCGGCAAAGCTGGCATCACTTCTTACGGAGCATCAGCAGGAGCTTTCCAACAAGCTTGCCGACTACATAAACCATATCAAACAGCTTCTTATGTCAGTAACATCTAACATTTCATCTATTAATGAAACCGTATCATCAATAGATGATACCTCGAAAAAAATCATATCTTCAGTATCCAACTGTATGGAAAGCATAAACAAGACAGATCAGATCATCCAAATTATCAATGATATAACGTCACGGATTAAAATCCTTGGCATCAATGCTTCCATTGAAGCCGCCCATGCCGGTGAAGCCGGCAAAGGTTTTTCCGTGGTTGCATCGGAAATCGGCAATTTGACTTCATCCAGTACCAACGCTACTTCCGACATTAAATCTATTATCGGAGAAATGAAGGTAGACATAAATAACCTCTTAAATATTGTTAATATTCTTAACGAAATCTGCACTAAACAAAGCGAAGTAGCCAAATCCCTGGCTGCAGATAACGAAAAAATGTCCAATATCATCAGCAAATAACCCGGCTTGAAACAAATGGAAATTATTTGGTTTTTGTAAAACAACTTGACCTTTGGCAACAGCAGCATTGATTATTTAACTTCTGACGTTTATAATAAATATGATAAAGTTTTAGTCGTTTCTGACACATTTGGGTACGCCCCGGATGGAAAGGCGACGGATTATGGAAATAAAAACTATTCTTCCGTGCCTTGGGGCACGGATTTTATATTTAAAAAGGAGGTCAGCAATGGAAAACAGATTATCCGTTATCAGCATCATCGTTGAAGATACTTCCGTCGCCGGTGAGGTTAATGAGCTTTTACATAATTATGGCAATTATATTGTTGGCAGGATGGGAATACCCTACAGAGACAGAGGGATTTCTATTATTTGTGTAGTAATTGACGCTCCCGGCGATGTAACCAGCGCCCTATCCGGAAAGCTAGGCATGTTAAAAGGCGTTACCACCAAAACAATAGTAGCAAAACAAAAAAATAAGAAAGAGGGATGATTATGAAGAAATTACTGTCCATCTTAGTGATTGCGGCTTTATTGGTCACGGCATTGGCAGGATGCAGCCGGAAAGAACAAACAGAAACTCCTCTTGAACCGACCGACATCCGTATTGGAGGATTAAAAGGGCCCACAACAATGGGAATGGTTGAATTAATAGAAAAAGCTGAAGCCGGTACCTCCGCTAATAACTATACCTTTACCATGGCCGCTTCAGCCGATGAATTAACTCCCAAGATTGTTAAAGGAGAGCTGGACATAGTTGCCGTCCCTGCTAATCTTGCTTCCGTTCTCTATAATAATACCGACAAAAAAGTTAAGCTGCTGGCAATAAACACCCTGGGTGTCTTGTACATTGTAGAAAAAGGCGACCAGGTTCAATCTTTCAAAGACCTTAAAGGAAAAACAATATATGCCACCGGCAAAGGAACAGTTCCTGAATATACCTTGAGGTATCTTTTGACCCAAAACGGCATTAACCCGGACACTGATCTAACCATCGAGTGGAAATCGGAACCGACGGAGGTTGTTGCACTGCTTAACCAAAACGAAAGCGGGATTGCCATGTTGCCCCAGCCTTTTGTCACCGTGGCTCAGACTCAAGTGGAAGGATTGCGTATTGCCGCTGACCTTACCAAGGAATGGGAGAACATTGGCAGTGACAGCGCTTTAATTACAGGGGTTCTTGTGGTAAGAAGCGATTTTGCGGAACAATATCCAAAACAACTCTCGGCATTTTTAGACGAGTATAAAAAATCTACAGAATTTGTAAACTCCAATATTCCTGAAGCCGCAAAATTAATAGAAAAAGTAAACATTGTCAAAGCACCTATCGCTGAAAAAGCCATTCCCTATTGCAACATAACATTTATAGAAGGCGAAGAAATGAAAACTGCTATGGCAGGGTATCTAAAAGTTCTCTTTGAGCAAAATCCTAAATCCATAGGCGGAGCGCTTCCCGAAGATGACTTCTACTACAAGAGATAATAAAGATAATCGTCGGCATCGGATTGAAAAAGCAGGCGCTGTTATTTTTGCCTTGTCTATATGGCAAATGGGCGCCATGCTCCTTAATGAAAGCCTGCTTTTAGTCACTCCCTTGACCGTACTGCGGAGGTTATTAACCCTCTGTACGGAAGCTGATTTTTTGAGTGCTGTAGGTTTTTCCTTTATCCGGATTGTTTTCGGCTTTTTGCTTGGCCTTTTGACCGCAAGCCTTTTAGCGGTCATAGCCGGGAGATTTTATCTGGCGGAAGTGATGTTTTGGCCTTTTATGGTAACCATTAAATCTGTACCTGTAGCTTCTTTTATCATCCTGTGTTTGATTTGGCTTAGTTCACAAAACCTTTCAACTTTTATTTCTTTTTTGATGGTTCTCCCCATCGTTTATACCAACATGCTTCAGGGCATTAAAAGCACCGACACTAAACTTCTGGAGATGGCAACGGTTTTTCAGGTTGGCTGGCCCAAAAGAATGAAATATATCCATCTGCCTCACCTTAAGCCGTACCTTATCTCTGCCTCAAGCGTTTCCATCGGCTTATCCTGGAAAGCAGGCATTGCCGCCGAGGTAATTGGAATTCCTGACGGCTCAATAGGCGAGAAACTTTACGAAGCAAAAGTATATTTAAGTTCCGGAGATTTGTTTGCCTGGACCTTAGTAATAATTTTAATCAGTATATCTTTTGAAAAGATTTTCTTGCGTCTTTTAAACAGCCTGTTTGCCAAAATGGAGGGTTCTTAGTATGGATATCAAAATTTCGGGTCTTTCCAAAAGTTATGGTGAAAACCGTGTGCTTAAAAACCTTAATCTGACCTTCCCTGAAAAGGAGATTACCTGTATCATGGGCCCCTCCGGCTGCGGCAAAACCACTTTATTAAACATTTTGATGGGTTTAACCCGCCCTGACCAGGGAACAGTTGAAGGTGTTCCCAAGAAAAAAAGCGCCGTCTTTCAGGAAGACAGACTCTGTGAAAGCTTCAGCGCCGTTTCTAATGTGCGGTTGGTTTGCGAAAAAAATATTGATGACAAAAAAATCATCTCCCATCTGGACAGGGTCGGCCTTAAAGAAAGCTGTAAGAAACCTGTGCGAGAACTTAGTGGCGGAATGAAGCGCAGGGTGGCCATAGTGCGGGCCATCCTTGCCCCCAGTGAAATATTATTTTTGGATGAGCCTTTTAAAGGCCTTGATGAAGAAACGAAAAAAGCCACTATGAAATACGTAAAAGAAAATACCAAAGGCCGAACGGTCCTTATGGTTACCCATAATATTGAAGAAGCCGAAGCCTTTGGAGGAAGAATAATCCAACTAAAAAAAGATATATAACTATTTTCCTTTTTTCGGAAAATAATTAAGAGGATAGCAAAAAAGCTATCCTCAGCTTGTTGACAAACCATATTTATTATCAACGAAAAGCCAGCTCAAACAATTATTCCGCAATAATGATTTCGGGTCGGACCCCTACCTTTCCAGGTACTCTAAAATTTCCTGGGCATTGGTATCGGGTTTTACCTTTTTAAATACTTTTTCAATTATGCCGTTCTCGTCAATTATATAAGTAGTCCGGACAACGCCCATGGTAACCTTGCCGTAGAGTTTCTTTTCCTGCCAAACATCATATTTTTTTATTGCCTCCAGTTCCGGATCCGCCAAAATAATAAAAGGCAAATCGTATTTTTGGGCAAACTTCTGATGAGTTTTTTCCGAATCCTTGCTAATTCCAATGACAACTACATCCTTTTTCTTAAAACCATCATAGGCATTTTTAAAAGCACAGGCTTGTTTTGTACATCCGGGAGTATTATCTTTTGAATAAAAATACAGGACCACTTTTTTCCCGGAGAATTGGGAAAGGGTCACACTATTACCATTTTGATCATTCAAAGTGAAATCAGGGGCCTTGGTACCGACAGGCAACATTTTCTCCCCTCCTAACTTTTAATTCTTTTTCCTCTACCGGCAAAAGGTTTTAATCAACGGTAAATTCACAATGTCCCGCTTTTCTTATTGTTATTCCAGGGGTTTAAACATCTTTTTCCCGGCGCCGCACAATGGACATCTCCAGTTTTCCGGCAATTCTTCAAAACTTACTCCCTTTTCTATCTTGGTTTTTTTACAGCCCTTTTCCGGGTTATAAATATAGCCGCAAGTAGGCATCTGGCATTGCCACATTTTATTATCCTCAGCCAATTCTATCATCCCACCTCTTTTAATATTTTTGCCAGCTTGTTAATATGACCTTCCTCTTCTTTAATCAATTTATCTATTACTTCCTGCTTGTCTTTGTTCACCAAGCTTCTAAAGCTATGAAAGAACAGAATGGTATCCTTTTCAAAGGAAATTGCCAATTTAACCACGTCTTTCGGACCTGTGGCTTTTTTTACTGCTTCTTCAAGAAAATCTTCATTGGCAAACATATGAGTACTTACCGCATTTTCAACGTATTCAAAATACTCCCCTTCGTAGGTTTCCCTGGGATTAATGAAAGATAAATCACGGCCTAATTCTTTAAATTCTTTTTGGTGTTTTTCTTCTTCTCCAGCTAAGAAATTCAATAATTCCTTTACCTCCGCCTGCTCTACCTTGACAGCCAGTCTCTGATAAAAACTGGCTCCTTTTTCCTCAATTTGTACCGCCAAATCAATAACCTCACTGGGCTGAAATCGGGATAAATGCCACATATAAAAACCTCCCAACATTTTTTTTATATACTTGTGAAAAAAAAAGCATCAATTTTTATTTATACAGAAATAACAAAATCTAAACATTTTAATTTTTTCAGCTAAGACATGACAACGGCTCAACCCGGTGACAAGTTTAGAAATATTAAGATAAGGGTATATTTATTTTTAAAGTTGCAATTAATATGGAGGTTTTTATTATGAAAAAAGTTATCGCCGTTGGTGAACAGGCACCGGATTTTAACTTAAAGGACAATAGAGGAAATATGGTAAAACTGTCCGACTACCTTGGGCAAAAAGTGCTGCTATCCTGGCATCCTTTAGCCTGGACTGAAGTATGTGCCAAACAGATGCTGTCCCTGGAAAACAACTTTGCTGAATTTACCAGATTGAATACCGTTCCTTTAGGTTTAAGCGTGGATGCCTACCCTACCAAAAATGCCTGGGCTAAACATCTTCAAATCGCCAACGTTAAGCTTCCCGCCGATTTTTGGCCCCATGGCGGGGTGGCCAAAGAATATGGACTCTTCCGGGAAGTTGAAGGCTTTTCCGAAAGGGCAAATGTCATAGTTGATGAGAATGGGAAAGTAGCCTGGGTTAAGATTTATCCCATACCGGAGCTGCCCGATATTAATGAGGTACTGGAAGTAATAAAAAATTTATAATTCTTTTATTTAAAAAGCCGCCCAGACACCCCGGTCGGCTTTAAAATATCTTCCAAGGCAATAAGCCTAATTTTTAACACCATTGGCTCTTTCCATTATTTCCTGGACTATCGATTTTTGGCATCCCCATAGTGCCGGACATGCCGCCACTTATTCTTTGCCAGGCTCCGCTTGACATGTGCATATTATTAGTGGGTTTAACTTAAACTACTGTTTTCTTTGCGATATTAAATACATAACTGTAATAATCCTTATACCGATTATACAGTTCGGCTTCTAATTTACTTTCTTCAACAAATTCTTTAACTTTATCGGCATAATTATATTTTTTCAGGAATGCTTCGTTGTTTTTGAGTAGCGGCTGATAGTAATCTTTCCAGCATTTCTCATCCAACGTAAAATAGGCAACAGGAGTAAACCCGCACTTTTTGATAACCGCCAGCTTATTTTCAACCGTATCAATCTCCGAATAGGCATTGATCCAGTATTTTTCGATTTCCTTCGGTCTCGTATCGGTTAGCCAGGAGATTTCCGAAACGGCGATATGACCATCATCCTTTAAATATTTTCTCCACAGGAACAGTCCCTTTTCAAAACCGATATTGTAGATAGCCCCTTCCGACCATATTACATCAAAAATATTTTCATCAAAGTTTAATTTATCCATTAACATTTCTTTTGCTGTTATACGGTTAATAAGGTTATGCTCCTTGGCTTTTTGTATTAGCTTTTCTAAAAACTGGGGCAGCATATCGATGGCTATGATTTGGGCAGCTGTATTTTTAGCGAGAGTTATTGTCTGCCCATCGGTTCCACAGCCGATATCCAAAATTTTAGTTTTTTCATCCAAATAAGGAAGATAGCTCAAAGCTCTTAGTGTCGCTTCTTCACTGCCCGGTCCCTGCCGTTCATTATTCTTGTGATACTCTACGATTAATTCTAAAAATCCATTTTTTACTCCCCATTAATTATAAGCTTTCCATTTAAGATAGAATTAGTTTTTTCACTTCATTTGAAGCCTCTCAGTCATTTGTTAACAATCATTTTAGAAATCCTGTATTTCAAAGAAATGATTAACCTTTTGTGTTTAATTACTAATTTTATGTTCAAAACTTTCAATTAACGGCAACTAAAAGGAAGGAGATAATTCTATTGGGTGCCGAATAACCGTTTTTAATTTCTCCGGAGCAGTTTTGCGGGGGTCACTTAGATAGATCTCGTGGTGTTGGCGCAAGCCGGACATCACCGTTCGGTAGCCTTGTGCTTCAATAAACTCTTCCAATGCCGCAACGGTTTGCCCCTCATCGTCATAGGAACCTATATGCATGACCTGGGCACACAAGCCCTCCGTGAAATCCTCCAGCCGGGCTATTGATGTGTCAATTCCCGGCTTTTTCTTGGCCAGGGTCATCTTAGCACTTTCGAAAACCTCGGGTGTGACAAACTCCGGCTGCCGGATCATCATCGCCCAGTTAAATTCATCCTTTCTTCCAAGTACATTACCGTCGAAAAAGTTATCCTCAAACCACCACAATCCCTCTAACGGTGGAACAACATAATCGTAGTATCCCTCGGGCTGGGCGTCACCCTTTTTGCTCATCTTGATGGCATAGGATAAACCATACAATAATTCAACGGCTTCCTTATAAAACGGGGAAGTATTGGGGTCACCCTTCCCATTAACCATGATAAACCGCATTTTGGGCACGTCAACGATACAGGGCTTAGTGGACGGCAAATACAGGTCTTTATACGCTTTTTTAAAATCAAAGGTTGCCATAAAGAACAGTCCTTTCCCTTTATAGATATATATCAGATATTATTATTCCACAATTTCCTTGCTTACCTGTTCCTGAGATCATACCTGATTTTTATAGTTGAACTTTTTCCGCTGGGAGTAGTATGCAAAACTTCATCGCCAGGAATCATTTTTTCGTACATTATTCCGCATATTTGAGGCATTCTGTTTTTAAGCCCATCTGCTTATGAATATCCCCTGAAACCAAATCAATAAAATCCTTGCCATGCAACTTTGCTTCCTGCAACAATTTTTCCATGTAGTGCCTTATATCATCAGCTGTTTTCCCTGGTGAACCCGTAGCTTTAACAGCCTCCTTAACACTTTTCTCTGTTCTTTGCCTGGTTTTTCTTCCCGTATTATTTTTGAAACTATCGTTTCCAAATCTGGCAAGTTTCGTCCGTTATTTTTATGCTATTGTTGGCTTCTTTTTGTTGAGCTATATCAAGATTAAGGCTCTCCACATCATCAATAATAGACTTCCACGCCAAATATTTTCTCACTTCAGTCATAAGGCTTAGTATTATCTCGCTGTCCGGCGCAACAAAAGCCAGCATATTCCTATACATTCTCGGCGAAGCTCCACGATTATTAAGTATATTGCTTGCTTCCTGAATTGCTTTGCTGTTATCGTTTCCCTGCTTATGAGTAAAATCCGGTGCTAAAACTACAAGCCTTACAGTCTGTTCATCAGGTATATCAAGTGATGACGAAGGGCAACTGTGAACACCGGCAAATTCGGGTGAATTGGATAACACGATTTCAACCTTTCAAAATATTCCAATTCTTTGCATTCCAGTGGAAAATAAAGATAACTCAGGTAATGTCAACAACGAATTGGTATACAGAGATAAAGAAGCCATACTGGAGATTGTTCAAGCCGGATTGCCTTGGAGTTTTACGGCTGATGGGGATATGCTCAGGCTTACTTTATGTCAGTTCAATTGCAATATTACCTATCCATGTCGCATCAATAACAGTAACATTACCGTTAGGTAATATACCTTTTACAATTGTTCCGGCCTTTAAATCCTCAAGCCTTGCCATGTTTTCACCCCTCTATTTCTTTAAAAAATCATTTTATTCTTAAGATAGTTAAACAAGGTCAACCTTACAAATTTTTGAACTATGCAGAACTATTTTTCTGAACCAGCTTGTTGAACAATTTCAAATAAACGTTTATTTAAGAATATCCTCTCTTTGCCAACTTTGTGCGACACAAGAAAACCTTTATCTTCCAACAATGATAAATAATTTGACGCCGTTTTCCTTGTAACATTAAGCCCTTTTTCGATATACATGATTTTCGTATAAAACTCATAAAAAAGTAAGTTTACAAGTTCCCTTGAATAAATTTTAGGCAACATAACTTTAATATCTTCAGCTGTCTTTTCCACAACATCATTTATTCTCTTAACAAGCAGTAATGTTTCTTCTGCAGTCTGTTCTATGCCGTCAAGCATAAACAGTATCCAATCTTCCCAGTTTCCTTTTGTCTGAACATCCTGCAAAAGCCTGTAGTATGCCGATTTATTCCGGATTATATATTTGCTAAGATAAAGTATTGGACTATCCAATAATTCTTTCAGGATTAGATACAATACATTTATAATTCTTCCTGTCCTTCCATTGCCGTCATAAAACGGGTGTATCGCCTCAAATTGATAATGAATAACCGCTAACTTAATAAGTGGGTCAACGTTGTCAAAGTCATCATTTATGTATTTTTCGAGGTTATCCATAAGAAACATTATTTCCTTTTCTCCGCTTGGAGGGATGTAAATAATTTCCCCAGTCATTTCATTTTTCAATACAGTACCCGGAAGTTTTCTTATCCCGGCACGATTTTTTTCAATTAATTGCTGGATTTCAATAATCATATTGGTTGTTAAAACTTGTTTATCCTTCACAAGTTCATAACCATGCCAAAGGGCAGTTCTATAGTTTACAACTTCTTTTGCAGCGGGATTGTTATAATTCCCTTGAGACATTGCTTTAAATAATTCATCATGGGTGGTTATGATATTCTCAATTTCAGAGCTGTCTTTGGCTTCATTAATTGTTACAGCATTTATTAGAATATATTTATTTGGTATCATACCCGCAAAACCTTTAAGTTCTGCCAATGCCCTATGAGATCTTGCAAGCTGTTTTAAAACTCTCTTGGTTTCAAGTTCTACATCCGGCGGTAAAAGCTTCAAATCAGTCATAAAAATCACTCCCTATAGACATTATATGCGTATTTTTTTCCTATTTCAATAGGATATGAGTAAAAAAAATAAAAATTTACCCACGTTTTTAGAATGTGAGTAAATTTTTTTACATTTTAATAAATATTTAAACTCATCCAAAAAATTTATCATAATCCAAAATCTATAAGGGACTAATTATCCTTATTATCCCCTCCATAGCAAAAACCCTGATTTCTTACGTTTATATCGGCAAAAGTAAAACGGTAAATCCTTTCCTTGACCCCATTTTTTCTTAAATCGTTCAATTCCCGTGTTAATGCCTAAACCTAGATTAATTTTGCTAATTCCTTTATTTTTAGCAATCTCTATTAAGTTATACAGAAGCAGATCAGCGGCTCCCGGTACATAATTGTTTTTATCCCCTGTAATGTTAAACATATAAAAACAATAATCTCCATTTGAAAAATCGACTATTGTGTACCCCTGCAGTTTGCCGTTTCCAAAACGGGCCTCTAATATTAAAGGTTTATCAGAATATGAAATATAATCGGGAATTCTATTAAAAAAATTGGCAGTTTCTCGGTCCAGCTTTTTATTATTTAAAAAATCAACCAACAGAATATGATGTTCCATTGTATATTCTTGCGCAATGTTTATGCATAATTCCCTGCCGGCTCTATTTAGCATATTGCGCAGTTTTGACTTTATAACAATGCTGTCTATGTCCAAAATGGAGTACTTATCCTCATCCTGCTGAAAATCCAGCTCATACCCAGGTATGTGACAAACCTGAGCGGAAATGACCCTTAGTTCTTTGGGACCGTGCTGCCTGGCAACCTGGTCGATGGCCTTTTGAAATCGTTCTTCCTCATACTCTCCTTGTAAGGGGTAACCAATAAAACTAACCACATCATCAGTATAATAATACAGAAACTGGTCTTTTAAACCCGGTTCCATATCGGAAAAGGCAACTTGATAATGGATTAAGTGTTCGGGTACATAGGCATTTTTATATATAAACTCCTGCTCTGTAGGGCTTAGCATGCTTTATCCCTCCATATGATTTCAATGATATAACAATTCTTTTAAAAAAACCTTTTCCCTCCTTCCTCCGTTTTATTTTGTTACTATTTGAACAATTTTGATAATATTGATATACTTTCCATATATAGGACTTAAAAGGTGGGATTTTTTTGCTGATTGAAAACATTGATAAAAATGATATCCTCACTAAAGCAAATGTCCCGGAACATTCCGTTCCGTTTATGGAATCCATGTCCGGCGGAAAAGCTTTTTTAGTCCGTTCCTACCTCTTTTATCATGCCGATAAGCTATTAATGGCCATAGGCTTCCCCCTTACAGGGGCTTACAAAAGCGATGATTTTTATAAAGCCCTTTATGAGGCTTTGGATTATACCGGAGCTGCCGAATGCTTTGCCATCTGCCCCTTTCTTCCAAGACAGTTAAGACCTTTCCAAAAAGAACTGGATCAATACTATACCCTTTCCGCTAACCGCCAAATTCCTTCTCGCTTGGAAAGATTAGCTCAAAGGGCAGCCTCAACATTAAGAGTTGAAGAGGGCACTGAATTTACATTAGCCCACCGGCACCTTTGGGCAGAATTTGTAGGCCGTACTCCCCTATCGGCCAATGTCCGTAGGCTTTACGAAGAAACCCACAAAGTTATAACCCCGGGCTCAAACTTAATTTTACTGAACGCCTGGGATGCCAATAATAATTTAGTTGCCTGCTTATTATTGGATTTAAACCCTCGAAATTTTATCAGTTATATTTTGGGAGCCCATTCCCGGACTCACTATACTCCCTATGCTTCCGATTTATTATTTTCCAAAATGTTAGCCATTGCCAAAAGAGAAGGTAAAGAGTATATTCACTTAGGTCTGGGAATTAATGACGGCATTAGGCGGTTTAAGAAAAAATGGGGAGGAGCCGCAACCATGAGCTACGAAATGGCCGCTTGGCAAATTAGTCCTCAATTTAATGCCAAGGATATATTACAAATGGTCTACTCCTCTCCCGCCAGGAATCAATTCAGCGAAAAAGCAGCCAAGAATAAAAAATTTAATATGCTGTGGGAAATAGAGCGTAACGGCCGCCGTTCCTGGATAGGCGGAACCGCACACTTTTTCAGCTGCAGTTTTGATACTTCCTTTCGCAAATTATTTTAGCAAGTTGACACGGAAATTTTTGAAGGACCTCTGGACCAAGTTAGTATGGATATAGTGGCCAATACAGGGAAAAACCCTCCCAAGGGTTTCCGACCGCTAATTGAGGCTCTTACCGAAAAAGAAGTAAAAAAACTGGAAAGGGTTGTCCGTGGACCCCAAGGCCCCCTGGCAAAAATCTTGGGCCTTGAATACTCCGAAGCCTTGGATGTACGCTATTATCTAACCCAAACCCGCCACTGGTTTGCCTTTTTCTCTCTTTGGAGCGGTTTTTTAAGACGAAAAGGTTGGCATAGTTCGGTGGACATGGAAGCGTGGCATATTGCCAGGGAAATGAATAAAAAAATAGTAGGCATGGAAACCATTCAGGAACAAATCGAAACAATGGAAAATATACCTTTCCAAAGGGTTGTAAGGTTTTTGCAAGAATGCCAGAACTGGTATGATTATATTAGGAGACATGAAAAGGCATATCTAAAGGGAGATTTGCAGGGAATGATGGGCACAACGGCCGAGTTTCCCACAAGGACCGGGACGGTAATTAAGAGAAGGGATGAGATTTTTCTCCAGCGAATGCTGCCCTATATAACCGAGGGTAGATGTGTGGTTTTTGTCGGTTCAGCCCACATGCTTAACTTAGAGCAAATGATTGCCGAGGCAGGATTTAAAATAAAAAAAGTAAGCTGTTAGTAAATACCAAAATAGTCCTCCTGAAGGGCAATTGTATGTTACCTGAACTCTATCTGAAAAATTGCAGAAATAAAAAAAGCCCCAAAGGGCTTTTTAATTTTTACTTTGTCATTTTCTTTTACTGAAACCATAAGTTTTCTGCTGTTCTACCCTGAACCTGACTATTTCGCGAATTAAGTCTGTCGGAAGTGGCTTGTCCAGCGGAAATTGTACTGCTCCTTTGGAGGTTTTATAATCCGATAGTTTTTCTTTGAATGCCGCAATACCCTCAGGCTGTGGATAAAAGCCAATATGCTTCTTAAACCCCGCAAAATGAACCAACCATTTTCCGTTTAAATCGTATGTGGGCATTCGCATACAAATTCGTTCGGTAGCCTGGGGAGCTTCTTCTAGAATTATATTTCTAATCGCCGTTAATCGTTCTTGTACTTGCTCCGGAAAACTTTTAATATATTCATCTACTTCAATCATTTTAGGCCACCTCAACTTAATTAATAAAATTACTTGGTTAATTAATTTGTCTCAATTCTTTTAATAATTACTTTCGATAATTTCTAAAAAAATATTCACTATCTCAGGGTCAAACTGAGTACCGGCATTATTCTTTAGTTCTACAATTGCTTTTTCTTTAGGCAAGGCTTTGCGGTAAGGACGGTCGCTGGTCATAGCGTCATAGGCGTCAGCTACAGCTAACAGTCTGCACAATAAAGGTATTTCTTCCCCTTTAAGTCCCTGGGGATATCCTTTGCCGTCCCAACGTTCATGGTGGTACAAGATATATTCCGCTATAGGCCCAAGTTCAGGCGTGTTCTGGGCTATCCGGCAACCTATCACCGGATGTTTTTTCATCTCCTCCCATTCGGCTTCGGTCAAGGGTCCCGATTTTTTTAAGATTTCCTCCCGTATTCCCACTTTGCCTATATCGTGCAAAACAGCCAGCAAAAACAACTCATCCATTTCCTTGGAAGTCAATTTAATCTTGGTGCCAATTTTCTTGCAATAATCTTTTAAGCGCTGGGCATGTTCCTCGGTTTCCATACTTTTGGCAAAGAGGGTGGCCAAAAGAGTGCTGGTTATGCTGTTGCGAAAACTTTTGCCTTCGTTAAGCTTCTGGCGGTACATTCTCTCCTCGGCTTCTTTAATAACTGCCATCAGTGATTCACCGGGTTTTTCTTTGGTGGCACAGCCTAAAGCTATGCTTAAACGGAGATGTTCGGTTTCATATTTCCGGCAGGCAAGCTTTATTCTCTTGATTATTTCTTCTGCAGTTTGAGCCGAGGTATTAGGCAAAACTACCAAAAACTCATCTCCTCCCCAGCGGCAAACTATATCATCTTTGCGGCAGCATTTTTTGATGGCTTCGGCAGCTTTCCTTAGCAGCATGTCTCCTTCGGTATGTCCGAAAACATCGTTAACCAGCTTTAAACCGTTGACATCAGCCATGATGATCGCTAAAGGCAAATTGCCGTTAAAATCCCGCCTTCTCAATTCTTCTTCCATAAAGCGCCGGTTATACAAGCCGGTCAAGGTATCGTGAAAGCTTAAGTAAAGGATTTTTTTCTCCCACTTTTTTTCCTGGGTAACATCCCGGAATACCATCACTACTCCAAAAGTGTTGTCCTTTTCGTCTTTGATGGGGGCAGCACTGTCAGCAATGGGTACCATCTGGCAATCCTTACCGATAAGGGCTGTATGGTTGGCCAACCCAATTATTTTCCCGGTCTGCAGCACTTTTTCCACAGGGTTTTCAACTACTTCCCCCGTTTCCTCGCTAACCAGCCGGAAAACTTGGGTGAAGGGTTTGTTTTTAGCTTCTTCCTCTGTCCAACCTGTTATTTCCTCCGCCACTTTATTCATGGAAGTAATTATCCCCACTTTATCGGTGGTAACCACCCCATCACCAATGGATTGGAGGGTGGTTCTTAGCAGTTCTTTTTCCAGATAGAGCTTTTCTTTATATTTTTCTCTTTCGGTGACATCAAAAATTATGGAAAAGAGCAAGTTCTCCTTACTGTTTTTTATAGGGCAGGAATAAACGTCAACCAGCCTCATTTCACCGTTCTTCAAACGGTGCCGGAAAACAGAATGTCCCTGGTTTTCCTGAAAGGCCATATTTTCTGTTTCCTCTTTAGGCAGCATATTAATATCATGTATGTTCATGCTTAATAGTTCTTCTCTGGAATATCCGTAAAAGTTGACGGCGGCGGGGTTGGCGTCAAGAATTTTACCTGACAGGGGTTCAATGAGAAGCATGACTGCGGTATGGCCGTTAAACATGGCCTGCAGGCGATAAAACAGCTCTTCTTTTTCTTTTTCCGCTTTTTTCTGCAGAGTGATGTCAGTACTGGAGCCGACAATATATTTTACTTTACTTTGTTCTAAGACGGGAGTTAGGGTCGTATACCATACCCTTTCCCCGCCCGGCAGGGTTAAGGCTTCCTCATAGGTTATTGTTTCCCGGGCGTCCAGGCATTTCCGATAGTTGCCTTCAATAACACTGCCTAATTGTTCTCCGACAAGTTCCATCGGGGTTTTGTCCCGGATCATGTCCAAGGAAAATCCCGTTAATTCTTGGTGGGTTTGGTTAGTCCGCAAATACCTGAACTGTCCATTCTCAACCTTGACCAGAAACATGGCGTCATTAGTCCCGTTAAATACTTTTTCCATCTCCAGGGTAAGTTGGGCAATGGTTTTTTGCTGCTCTTCCAAAATTTCTATCTGCTTCATTTCAGCCGTTACATCTTGGAAATAAGTAATAAAATAGCCTTTCCGCCAGGAAAAAGCGGTTACTTTGTACCATCTTCCAAGAGTGGCGGAATATTGGGTAAATTCTTCCCTCCCGCAGTTTAAGGCAATTTGTCCGTAAAAATTAATCCAATCAAAAAAGTCGTTTTTTATGTCCGGTATTGCTTCCGTCACTTTTTTTCCTAGAATTTCTTCTTTTTTTAAACCGGTCATTTCTTCAAAAGCTGGATTGACATCCAAAAAGATATAGTCTACCGGTATCCCCTCTCTATTGCATACTAATTGGTGGTGGGCATAACCGAAGGGGGCCTGGAGCAATATTTCTTGCATTATTTTTTCTCCTATCATATCCTCCTCTTTATAATTTGCTACACAAAAAGCCTCAGTGCACAAATCGCAAAGAGGCTCTCATTTCTGTAATAGTCCTATTTGAGTTGTTGATATTATTATACTATTTTTTCTACGAATTTCTACATTTTCCTTTATTTTTTAAGGTAATTTGAGAAAAAATCTTAAATGAAACCAAGCCATATCGACCCATAAGGCAGTTTAGCGGCTGTTTTTTACAAGGAATAAAAATGCAACTACATTTCTATTTAACAGCATTAATAAACTCTTCCCTTTAAAGACCTATCAACAAAACCAATTCTTATCTTTTTTACTTTCCCATTTTCCGGAGTAAGGTTGATATAAATATCCCCGCTCTTGAAGTAATACTGCCTCTCCTGTTTAAACCCAGATTTCTCTAATACTGAAAAAGTTTTGGCCAAAGTATCTCCCGGGTGGATATCTAAAACACTATGCTTGGAGTTTTCAGTTTCAATAAAGCAGACTTTTTTGTATGACAGGCCATCGGAATCATTGGAAAAGAATATCCTCATCTTTTCATGCTCATATTCGTAGCCAAAGCCTCCCATCCCATATATATACTCACCTTCTTCGCCCATATTTACTGTTACTTCTTCGAGAGGCATTAAAAGCATTATACTGGCTACATCAATGGACTTATTAATTTTCGATATTTGGTAATATGGATAATAATGGTACAGAAAAAAGACTGAAAGCAATAAAAGAATAGATCCAATAATAAATATTCTTTTCATTTATGGAACAACCTCCTTCTTTATCTTCAGCAGTCTCCTATTCCGCTAATATCGACAAAATGCACTGAATTTTAGGGAGCAAAAAAGCAAGGAAATTTTTCCTTGCTTTGTCACAACACTATTGAAGTTGCTTTTGCTTATCAGGTTTGGCAACTTTTAGATTTTTTAAACCTGTTCTAATAAGTATGATGGCAAATATTATGCGTAAAAGAGTTTCAGGCAATAGATTGGCAAAAGACCCTCCAAGGTAAGAGCCTAAAAGAATTCCCAAAATCAAACCGGGCAAAATACCGGTATTAACATTTCCTAAACGCCAATGGGTATAGGCGCCAACCGTTCCTATAGGAACCATAGCCAGAAGGGAAGAACCCTGAGCGGTGTACTGGGAAAAGCCGGCCAAAAGCACCATGGCCGGAACCATGATAGTGCCTCCTCCTACTCCCATCATTCCGGAAAGAAAACCTGTAAAAGCACCGGTTAATAAGAAAACAACTACCTTTAACCATCCGGTAATAGGTTCATCTATCTGAGAAAGAAAAGGTTTTATTAATAATAAGCAGGACACAAAAATCAGGAATATTCCAAAATACCTTTTGAGTTTCCACTCAGGCAAAGTATTAGCAAAACGCACCCCTGCCCTTGAGGTAAAAATTGCTGTCGATGCCAAAAGTACAGCCGCCAAGACATCTACAGAACCATTTAAAGAATATGTAATTGCACCAGATAATCCGGTAAAAACCAGAGCCACCAGACTGGTACCATGAGCCATTTTCTGTTTCATTTTTAATACCCCAACCATCAGCGGAATCATAATCACACCGCCGCCAAGACCCACAAGCCCACCAAAGAAACCTGCCGCAGCACCGATTAAGAAATTCATACTTCTTTTCCTCCAACATTTAAAATATTTTTACATATATAAATAATAATATATTTCCTGCCCTTACTTCCACATTTCCTATAATTTATGTTCCATTTAATCAATAAAAAATACTCCACTATTGTATAAGTTTCCTTTTTATCCTTCCTGTTCAAGGGCCGGAATTATTTATTCGATGTATTTCTGTTTATAGGAAATTAACTCAGCACCGCCCGCCTCTTTTTTTCCATATTATAAAGTATAAAGATAAAACCTAAACATATAAAGGGGGGTAGAATATGGCTACACTATTTAAACTAGCCATCTCTGCAGAAACACAAACAACGGTTTCAACAAAACCGGATATAAAAAGATACTTTTATAAATTTGATCCTCAACATCTTGACCAAGGGGTCTTAACTATTCCGGCCACTGCCTTTGTCGATGATCAAGATAATCCTGTAGCAGATACTTTAACTTTAATTACACCGGATAATGGCTATTATCTACTGTTTATAAACGGTGTATTACAACAGGAAGACTTATATACAGTTGACGAAGATGAAGTAGTAATCCAGGATGCGAGCACTATTGAGGTGGATTCGCCAATTACTTTAATAGTAACAAACTTCGCACCGGAGGCTGACTCCCAAACTACAGTAAATACTTGATTAAATTCCGTGGGTGTGCTTTATGGCACACCTTTTTATTTTTAGTGTAACTTTGAACCTTTGAACATTACTATAATAATATAGATAATTTGTGCAACGGTTTTACTTGGAGTGAGAGTGATGTTCAGCACCAAGTTAACGAGAATAAAATGCTGCCTAACCGATAAAAACGGCAACATTTTAGATCCCTATAAGCCAAATGCAGTAAGTTATACCATAATACCTTTAAACCATGCTGTTCAAAAACAGTTCCGTTCAATTTCCGGAAAAATTTTGGACGCGGAAAAATTCCTGGTGGTAATAAAGGGCTATATTTCCCTATTTATTGAAAATAAACTCATCTCGGAACCAAAGCCCTTTAAAGTTTATAAAATTTCCTGCAAACCCAAGGGAACTGATTTATCATTGAGGATATACGATTTTAAATGTGGCCTAAATACCATTTGTATCAGAAATAATCTGCTTTATATTAACGTTAAAGCGTTGCTTAGTACTATCCTTCATTCAGAAGCCCAAGTAGATCTGGTTATTCCTATCATAGAGAAACCAACAGGAGATGGTAGCAATTGGGTAGTAAAAAAAGAATGTGTAAATGTTACGAAAATTTTTCACCAATGCTATTTCACAAATAAAATTAACCTTACGTTCCAAGAAGAAATAGTTAAAGCCGAAGTTTATCAATATAATACTTTATCTGACGGTATTAAAAAAACATATTCCAATGACGATGAACTAACCGACTACGGCCGACAAGGAATCCTTGACCCGCAAAAAGTTTCTTACTTAATCCTGTATATTAAAGGAGTTTCCCAGCCAAAGGTAAATTACGACATAGAAAAAGGATTGCTTTCATTAAAGACAGATGATGTGCCGCCCAAAAACGCTCCTATAGCCATTAGCTTCGTAACTTTCAAAGATAAAAAAAAGGATATAATTTTCCCGGCCGAAATATACCACTACAATACAGTTTCCGACGGTACGAAAAAGGAATTCACCAACGAAGATGAACTAAAAATTTATGGAAACAGAGGCATTATTGACCCTCAGCAAGTATCCTTTATTAATCTATATATCAACGGAGTATTGCAGCCACCGGTTAACTATAGAGTACAAAAAGGACTTCTAACTTTACTGACTTCCGATATACCACCCAAAGGGGCCCCCATCACCTTGGAGTTCATAACCGTAAAAGGGGTTTATGGCCAAATTCTTAAGACAAAGACTTATACATATAATGCGCTTGCCCACAATAAAAGTATTTATACCGATAAAGACGAACTGAAAATGTATGGAAACCAAGGTATCCTTGATCCTAAAAAAGCTTCCTACCACAACCTTTTTATAAACGCTGTCATCCAGCCCCCAGGAATTTATTCGGTACAGGAAGGGTTGCTTAGTTTAAATACCGAGGATCTGCCTTTAAAAGATTCTCCTGTTTCACTGCAATTTATCACTATTTCTTCCTTATGCTGATGTCAATCTCCCCGGATTCTCTATGTTTCAATTATTTCCGTTTTCCTTTTCCACTCCTCAGTTAGCAGATAGAAAAATTACTGAATATATTAATATTAACAGGATTTTAACTACAGTTAAGAAAGGGGATAAACTATGGCCATAATAAATGTCTCCCCTGCTACCGATATTACTGCATTTATAACTTCAGACAGTGTCTCTGAAGGAGATGTGCTTTTATTGGAGGACGGAGAGTATTTTCAATCAGTTTTTGTATTAAAAAACTATTTGCGAATTGTAGCTAAAGGAAATAACGTCGTATTTAACGGAAAAAGCACTCTCATCAGCGGTATTGTTCTTATTGACGTCATCGGCGTTGAAATTAACGGCATCTCAATCATGAATTATCGGGGTAACGGAATATTGCTTGAAGTAAGCCATGGAAATAGGATTGTTCGGAATAAAATAAACAATGTTCTTAACAATGGTATTTATCTTTTTTCTTCCCATGAAAATCTTATCTGGCAGAATGAAATATGCAATGCCCATGACGGTGTCTTCCTAATAAGCGGCAGCACCAACAACCGTGTCATGGAAAACTTTGTCAACAAATGCTTTGAAGACGGATTCGAGACCTTCGAGGAAGATGACAGTAACAATGTGTTTATTTCCAACACCGCCATTGATAACGGCGGCTATGGACTGCACATCTATGGAAGAAACAATCTTCTCCACAAAAATCTTTTAATAAATAACATTACAGGAGGAATAAATACCAACAACAGCAGGAATACCATTGCAACCGGCAATATAATTAAAAACAGCAAGAACAGAGGCGCAATTATCCAAGAAGACATCAACCTTTTCTTCGGAGAAAACCTTGTGGAATCCAACCGAAATCAAGGTATTGCCGTTTTAAGAGGTAATAACGGGATCTATTATAATAACCTCCTTAGGTATAACACTGATTCCGGAATGATTCTCTCTCCTGTGACAAACTCAAATTTTGCACATCAAAATAAATTAAAATGCAATATCCCGGCCGGTATAATAAACAGCGGCACTAACAATATTCTGTTCAACAATTTGGAAGAACCATGCAAGCCCTGCGAGCTTACTTTTGAGGATTGCCGTTTCGGCTATGGCAAATAGGGAGAAAGGTGGCGTTATCTAATCAATGGATTACTATACCAAATATAAAAACGAGATTGAGCGTCAAAAGAAAATATTTGAAGATAATGAAGCAACCATTAACCGGTTGCCTAACCACTTAAAACCATATCAAGAAATGGCTCTCAAGCTGCATCAAGAAATAATAGAAAAACTTGAAGCAAAGCTGACTGATAGAAAGACCGGCACTCATGTATAAATAATTATGGCTTAGAGGAAATTAAACTCCCCTAAGCCTTTTTTACAACCTTATATGTATTACAATCTCCTTTTCAATCCGCAAGCAACGCTTCCGTCAAGTCTACCGGATCCATGACTTTTCCTTCTTTGTAAACCCGCATGTTACCGGAAGAAATTTCATCTATCAGTATTACATTGCCATTGTTGTCCACACCAAATTCCAGTTTTATATCGTACAGTTCCAGCCCTTTCTTCTTAATCAAATCACTAATTAAAGCCGTAATTTTCTGAGTCTGGGCTTTAATTTCCGAAAATTGGGCAGCGGACATAATGCCTAAGGCTTCTAAACCTTCCACCGTAACCAACGGGTCTCCTCTTTCATCATCCTTTAAGGTAACTTCTACATAGGCATCAAGCTTGTCCCCCTCCTTCACAT
>JAAXZE010000065.1 GCA_012720075.1 Clostridia bacterium | reverse complement strand
GGTTTTGCAAGGAGGAAACAGAATTATCCTTCGCCAATCGTTCTATAAGAATAGATTAGCACTGGGATATCTCAATTAAAATAAAAAGTATGTTTGAACCACTTAAAAAGTGGATCTAAACATACTATACGAGGAGGAAGAGAATGTTCGGGAAGAATATCGGTATCGATCTGGGTTATGGCTACGTTAAAGTTACTGACGGTCAAACTGCTTACTTGTTTCCCAGTACGGTAGGTATCGGGCAAAAAATCAGATTTAAAAGTCTCTTAACCACTTTTCAAAAGCCTACGGAAAATCTAGCCATTACTGTGGATAACAAAAAATATTTTGTTGGCCAATTAGCCATTAAACAAAGTGAAGTGGTAACCCGCTCTTTGGGCAGAAACAGAATTGAAGATACCAGTACAAAAGTGTTGCTTTTAGCCGCCCTGTCCTTGTTTGCTGATAAAGATGACCAGAGTTTTAACGTAATAACCGGTTTGCCGGTAGATTATTATTCCAACTTCAGGGACGACTGGACCGAATTGATGCTGGGAATGCATGCGGTGAAAATTGATACCGGCCAGCAGGAAAAAAATAAAATCATAAAAATAGAAAAACTGCAGATAATTCCCCAACCTTTTGGCACTTTGTATGATAAAATCCTGAATAATGAAGGAGAAATCAGGGACGAAAGCTATAATGACCTAAAAATCGGCATTGTGGATATTGGTTTTAAAACTTCGGATTTTGCAGTTGCCGATAGTTTAGAGTTTATTGATAAACTCAGCAGTTCCAGTGAAATTGCCATGAGTACCGCCTTTAATTTCCTCACCGAGCGGTTCAGGGAAAAATATTTTATAAACAAAGAAAGTTATGAATTGGACAGGGTTGTAGAAACGGAAATTTTAAGGGTAGCCGGTGAAGCAGTAGATGTGGAAGAACATATAAACGAAGCTTTTTCCATAGTTGCCAATAAAATTGCTACCGAGATAAATAATATTTGGGATAAAAGGGAACTGGACAAAATTATTTTAACCGGCGGCGGGGGAGAAGCAATTGCCAAATTTCTCTTACCCAAGTTCCCCAATATGGACCTTATTAAAGGAGCCCAATTTGCCAACGTCCGGGGATATCAAAAGCTTTGCACCAATTTGTTTAGAAATACCTATAGTTTTTCAGATGAAAGTTACGCCTGAAAAGGCGTATTTTTTTTCCAATTTTTTGTTATTAACATGCTTATCTTAATTGAAAAAATACCGGTGCAGGTATATAATTATAAAGTCTAAAAAAGATGGGAGGAGAAGTTATGCGCTGGGAAAGATTAATCTTATTTTTTATAACAGTTCTTGTTGTAATAGGGCTGGTCTTTTTTTCTTTTGAACCACTAAAAGAAAATGTTAAATTGGGTTTGGATTTAAAAGGCGGTGTGCAAATTCGGTTAGAAGCACCGGAAAATGCTACCGACGATGATATGAACAGGGCTATGGCCATAATCGATAATCGCGTTAACAGTTTAGGGGTAACTGAGCCTGAAATACGACGGGAAGGCAGTAACAGGATCCTGGTTGAACTTCCCGGTGTTGATAATCCTGAAGAAGCCGTTGATTTAATCGGCAAAACCGCTCTTCTGGAATTTAAACGGGTAGATACCTTAGAAACCATTGTTACCGGAAAGGACTTAAAAAATGCCCGGGAAGGCATTAATCCCAATGAACCGGACCCCAGTAAGCAGAATTACGTCGGTTTAGAATTTAATGCCGAAGGTGCCAAAAAATTCGGAGAAGTAACCGCCGAATTAGTCGAGAAATACCCGTCCAGTGATGATCCTAACAGGGGTATTGCTATTTATCTGGATGGAAAGTTATTATCGGCACCGCTGGTACAAAACGCTATAACCAATGGACAAGCCAGTATTTCCGGTGGATTTAGAACACTGGAAGAAGCCCATAATCTGGCGGTATTGCTTCGTTCCGGTGCTTTGCCTGTGGCCTTGGAAATAATAGAAAAACGTTCGGTTGGCCCGACATTAGGAGCGGATTCCTTGGATAAAAGTAAAACTGCTGCTATTATTGGTTTTTCAGCTGTTTTCCTATTTATGATAATTTATTATCGTCTTCCGGGAATTGTTGCCTGTGTTTCCCTGCTTCTCTATGCTCTTATAACCAGCGGTATTTTGGTTGCTTTAAAAGCCACTCTTACTTTACCGGGTATTGCCGGGTTCCTGTTATCGGTGGGAATGGCTGTAGACGCCAATGTTATTATTTATGAGCGATTGAAAGAAGAACTGAAAAACGGCAAAACACTAAGGGCTGCTTTGGATGCAGGATTTTCCCGGGCCTTTTGGACCATTTTTGATGCTAACGCTACAACACTAATTGCCTCGGTGGTTTTAATCTATTTTGGAACCAGTGCCATTAGAGGTTTTGCTGTTACTTTAAGTATTGGTATCTTGGCCAGTATGTTTACGGCAATATTGTTTACCAGATTCCTTTTAAAACAGTTTGTATTATCCAACATTACCAAAAATACAAAACTGTTTGGGGCATAGAAAGGGGAGTTTGCAGTGGATTTTGTAGGTAAAAAGAAAATTTGGTATGCAATTTCGTTAATCATTATTGCTCTTGGCCTATTCTCCCTGGCAACCCAAGGCATGAATTCAGGTATAGATTTTATCGGCGGCAATTTATTGCAGGTTCAATTTACAAAAGAAACAACTATCCAAGAAGTGCGGAACGCTCTGGAAACTATTAATTTAGAAGACAGTAAAATCCAGGCTTCGGAAAATAATGTGTTTATTATAAAGACAAAAATTATGGCAGAGTCGGAGCAGGATAATATAATAGATGCTTTAGAAAAGAATATCGGTCAGTTGGAGATTTTACGAAGTGAAAATGTTGGACCGACAGTCGGTAAGGAGATAAGAAATGCTTCTCTTATTGCTTTTGGACTGGCTCTTGCTTTGATGATTGGCTATATGACTGTTCGTTTTGAATTTAAATTAGCTCTAACGGCCATTATAGCTCTTTTCCACGATATGCTAATGGCGGTAGTATTTTTTTCTTTCATGCAAATTGAGATTGACAGTACATTTATAGCTGCTCTCTTAACCATTTTCGGTTATTCTGTCAATAATACCATTGTTATCTTTGATAGAATGCGGGAGAACAAGAAGAATAATAAGAAAATGGATATGAAAACTTTGGTTAATACCAGTATTATCCAAACCATGGCCCGTTCTATTAACACTTATTTAACAACCATGTTTGTTTTATGCGCCCTGTTTTTCTTAGGGGGAGAAACCACCAAAAATTTTGCCCTGGCCATGATAATAGGTATTACCAGCGGTGCTTATTCATCCATATTCCTGGCCGGTCCTATGTGGATTGATTTGCAAAAAATCGGCAAAAATAAATCCTTAAAAAAGGCCCACGCCTAATTGATTTTAAACACCTAATGGAGCAAATCATTAGGTGTTTTTCTTATATTATCCAGCATAAATTTTGAAGTCTTTTGTTGAAAGAAGGAAAATAAGCTTGCTTAGAGAATTAATAAATTTACCGCTCTACTTTTAATCTTCCATAGAGCAGGTTAAAAGATTAAGTCCCCAATAAAGGGGAATTGTTCTTTTGGGGCATGAAAAGGCACCATGTGACATAAGCTAACTGCAAAATTTCGGCGGTAGTAAAGTTTGTTTTTAGAAAGCGGGGTAGGAATATGCAATTTTATTTAGTGTTGGCGTTACTATTTGCTTTACTGGTAGCAGTTTTCGCCGTGCAAAATACAATGACCGTTCCCATAGCATTTTTATTTTGGAAGTTTAATGTTTCTCTGGTCTTGGTCATTTTAGGCGCTGCCAGTTTTGGCGCTATATGCGTATTTCTGGTAGGTATGTTTAAAAATTTAGGAGTGTGGAGAAAGCACAGGGAACTGGAAAATAAAAATAAACTGCTAACAGAAAAGGTTAAAGAATTGGAAGAAAAATTAAAAAAAGATACAGAGGGAATGAAAGAGCAAAGCAATAATGAGCAGGATGCAGTCCAGGCTGATAATTAATTTTAGCAGCTTGGCTGCTTTTTGATTGGAGGCAAAGATTTTGATCAGCAGAAAAATTTGGAACGTTCGCAAACTTAATTTCAAGCTCCAGGAACAATTAGCCAGTGAGCTTAATATCTCTTCTACTTTGGCAATGCTCTTGATTAACCGGGGTTATAGCGATATTAATGCTGCCCGACAGTTTTTGGAACCCAGTTTAGTAAACCTTGTTTCGCCTTTTAAATTGACCAATATGGCGGAAGCAATAGAAAAAATAAGGACAGCCTTAAAAGAAAAAAAGCCAATTGTTATCTACGGTGACTACGATGTCGACGGCATAACCGGCACCGCTTTATTAACGGAAGTTTTTACTTCTTTGGGAGTAGATGTTCGTTATTATATTCCCGACCGGATGGAAGAAGGGTATGGACTTAACTGTGAAGCGATAAGCTCTTTAGCCCGGCAGGGCGCCCAATTGATAATAACCGTTGATTGTGGAATAAGTTCAAAAGCTGAAGTTGAATTGGGAAAAAAGCTGGGCTTAGATTTTATTATTACCGATCATCACCAGCCTCCCGAGGAACTGCCCGATTGTTTAATAATAAATCCCCATTTGGAAAAAGAACCCGTTCCCTGGCGGGATTTGGCCGGGGTAGGTGTGGCCTTTAAAGTGGCCCAGGCTTTGCTGGAGACCTTTTTACCCAGGAACTATGAAAAGGAAATGGTAAAATATTTGGATTTGGCAGCTTTGGGGACCGTGGCCGACATTGTCCCATTAGTCGGTGAAAACAGAATTATTGTCAAATTTGGCCTGGAACAAATAGCTCTTGGCAAGCGCATAGGTTTAAAGGCTTTATGCGAAAGAGCAGGAATTGATTGTAAGAATATTACTTCATCCTCGGTAGGATATATATTGGCTCCCCGGTTAAATGCTTGCGGCCGTATTGGTGACGCCACCTTAGGCGTCAGGTTGTTATTGACCGATAATGAAAAGGAAGCCCAGGAGATAGCTCAATGCTTGAATCAAGAGAATCAAAATCGCCAAAATATTGAAAGCAAAATAATCGATGAAGCCGTTAATATGCTTAGGGATTTTGACTTTGATAAAAATAAGGTTATTGTTTTAAAAGGCGAGGATTGGCATCAAGGCGTTATTGGTATTGTTGCCTCCCGTTTAGTTGATAAATATTACCGGCCGGTAATTATTCTTACAAAACAAAATGATATATATAAAGGGTCAGGCCGCAGCATTCCGGGGTTTCACCTGCACCAGGCCTTAACAAAGTGCGAGGACTTGCTGGAAGCTTTTGGCGGCCATAGCCAGGCTGCCGGGTTAAGCCTTAAAGAGGATAAGATAGAACCTTTTATTGAGCGAATCAATAGTATAGCTTGGGAAGTAATAAGCGAAGAGCAGTTATTTCCGACTTTGGATGTTGATGGGGAAATAAACCTGGCAGAAATAAACTTTAAAGTTTTGGAAGAAATATCAAAGCTTGAACCTTTCGGTCATGCCAATCCTGAACCTCTCTTGGTTTACAGGAGGAGTAAAATTAAAGAATGGAAAGAAGTGGGGAGTAAAGGCGGACACTTAAAAATTAAGGTTCTGGCAGGAAATACTTTATGGGATGCCATTGGTTTTAATATGGCCGGTTACCAGGAATTGGCGGCCGCGGAAGAACCCTTGGATTTGGCCTTTGTCCTGGATAAAAACCAGTGGAACGGCAAAACGACCCTGCAGCTGGTTTTAAAAGACCTGAAACCCCATAAACAATGGGACAACCCTTTTAGAAAACCGGACTTCTTGGAAAGCTTATTTTTGGAAGGTTATAAATATTTGGGAGACCTTCCCACCGACAGTATTAAAGAATATGAAAGCTTCGGGTCAAAAACTTTTAGCCCTGCCAACCAGGAAAAGCTGGTTTTCATTGACGTCAGGGGTTATAATGATAAAATTAAATATATTAAAAATGTTATTCCAAACGGACAGAAAAGTATTATTTATGTCAATAATAGAATGAGAGCCTATAATCTGGCTGCTGATTTAAGGAGAGATCTGGTAGCTTATCGAGAAAAAATTGCCTATTTTCATGGGGGACTTACCGACCATTGCCGTCTAGGAATAAATGAATTATTGCTTAACGGTCAGCTGCAAGTTTTGGTTACCACCGGTAAATTTGCTTTGGTACCCGGGATGGGAGATATTGAGGACATAATATTTTTTGATCTTTGTTTTTCCAGAGAACAATACAATTACATTCTTGGGTGGGCAGGAAATAACCGGGATGTTAAAGCCAAAATCCATTTGCTCTATGGACCCCGGGACAAAGAATTTAACTGGCAGCATTTATCGGGAATTGCTCCGGAAAGAGAGCAGTTAGCGAAATTTTATCTTTTGTTAAAAAAAATTTCCGAGAAAACCAATCCTGTTATTCTTACCGGCAAAGAACTGGCGGAATGGGCTAATCATTATAAAATCTCTGGTGCCCAAGCTGAATATATGGAAATCTGGCTAAGGATTTTTCAGAATTAGGTTTAATAGAAGTGGAAGTTAAGGAAGGCAAACATATATTATATTTTAAGGATACATCAGAGAAAGTTAATTTGGATGATTCTCCGAGGTACCGAGAAGGGCTCGATTTGAAAAAGAGGTTTAAAGAATATGAACAGCTGGCTTTTTATCAGGCTGAGAAGATAATCAATTGCTAGGGAGGATACATAGATGAATTTAAAAGATTATATTGCCATTATCCCGGATTTTCCTGCCAAAGGTATTAGTTTCAAGGATATTACTCCCCTTTTGGGAGATAAAGAAGCTTTTAGGTATGCCATAGATCTTATGGCCCAAAAAATAGAAAATAAAGAAGTTGATGTTGTAGTGGGCCCTGAAGCTCGGGGCTTTGTTATAGGAGGACCGCTGGCCTATAAATTAGGCTGTGGCTTTGTGCCGGTGAGAAAAAAAGGAAAGCTTCCCCGAGAGACTATTAGCGCCTCTTATGAACTGGAATATGGAAAAGATGTGCTGGAAATACACCGTGACGGGATTAAACCCGGGCAAAAAGTTTTTATCGCCGATGATCTTTTGGCTACAGGGGGAACCATCAAAACAACCATTGAATTGGTGGAAAGACTGGGTGGACAAATTGTCGGATTGGGATTTATTATTGAACTTGTAGATTTAGAAGGCAGAAAAACTCTGGAAGGTTATGAGGTATTTTCATTAATAAGCTATTAAAACCCGGAGAAAAGGAGGGTAGATATGTCCCTAGCAGAATTGACCGATACTTTACAAAAGTTAAATCCGAAAGCTAACCTGGATTTGATTAAAAAGGCATACCAATTTGCCCTTCAAGCCCATGACGGACAATTGCGTATTTCCGGGGAGCCATATATTACCCATCCTTTAGCCGTAAGCCTTATTCTGGCCAACCTGGGTTTAGATGATACCACTATTGCCGCCGCCCTTTTGCATGATGTGGTTGAGGACACCAAGGTTGACTTGAAAGAAATACGGGAAACATTTGGTGAAGAAATAGCCTTACTGGTTGACGGTGTTACCAAATTAAGCAGAATAGAATACTACTCCAAAGAGGAAAGACAGGTAGAAAACTATCGTAAGATGTTTTTGGCTATGGCCAAGGATATCCGGGTGATACTGATAAAACTGGCCGATAGACTCCATAATATGCGAACTTTAAAATATCAAAGTTTTTGGAAACAGAGGGAAATTGCCCAGGAAACCTTGGAGATCTTTGCGCCTTTAGCCAGTAGATTAGGTATTTTTAAATTTAAATGGGAGCTGGAAGATTTAGCTTTTCGCTATCTGGAGCCGGAAAAGTATTATGACCTTGTTGAAAAGATTTCTATGAAAAGAAAAGAACGGGAAGAATACATCAACGAGGTTATACAAATTTTAGGAGAAGAATTGAAAAAATCAGGAATAAAAGCCGATATCAGCGGTCGGCCTAAGCATTTTTACAGTATCTATAACAAAATGGAGAAAAAGGGCAAAGAGCTCAATGAAATATATGATTTAATAGCCGTGCGGATAATTGTCGACAATGTAAAAGACTGCTACGGCACTTTAGGTATTATTCATACTTTATGGAAGCCTATTCCCGGTAGATTTAAAGACTATATCGCCATGCCCAAGCCCAATATGTACCAATCCCTGCATACAACCGTCATCGGTCCCCGGGGAGAACCTTTCGAGATACAAATCAGGACCTGGGACATGCATCGTACAGCTGAATACGGGATAGCCGCCCACTGGCTTTATAAAGAAAGTTCCAAGCAAAAGGTTAAGCTGGATGAGGCTCTTATCTGGCTAAAACAGATTCGGGAATGGCAAAATGAATTGCAGGATTCCAAAGAATTTGTAGAAACTTTAAAAATCGATTTATTTTCTGACGTTGTTTTCGTTTTTTCCCCCAAAGGGGATGTGTTTGAACTGCCGGCAGGCTCTACGCCCATCGATTTTGCTTACCGTGTCCACACGGAAATCGGACACCGGTGTATCGGAAGCAAGGTCAATAATAGGATAGTCCCCATTGATTACCAGTTAAAAACGGGGGATATCGTTGAAATATTAACTTCCAAACATGCCAATGGTCCCAGCCGGGATTGGCTAAAGATAGTAAAAAGCTCCCAGGCCAAAAACAGAATCCGACAGTGGTTCCGCCGGGAAAAAAGAGAGGAAAACATTCTCAAAGGCCGTGAGCTTTTAGAAAAAGAATTGAAAAAACATAATCTGGAAATTGCATTTTATACTAAACAGGAGCGTTTAGCTTTTATAGCCAAAAAAATTGGTTTTAGTTCGGCGGAGGATTTATTGGCCGGTATCGGTGACGGGACTATCAGCCCAATCCATGTCCAGTTAAAACTTCGGGAAGAATATGATAAATCTTATAAAACAGAGAAATCTGATGCAGTAAAAGAAGAACTGCTGACTCAGACCAAGGACTTCAAAAAAACTGAGAAGCCGGCAAAAAGTTCCCAGGGGGTTAGGGTCAAAGGGGTAGACAATATAATGATCCGCTTCTCCCGCTGCTGCAATCCCCTGCCCGGTGATAAAATAATAGGGTATATCACCCGCGGGAGAGGAATATCCATTCACCGGGAAGATTGTCCTAATGTAAAATTATATTTTTCCGATGAGCCGGAACGTTTGGTAGAAGCCGCTTGGGATGAAACTGAAAAAACCACCTTCCAGGTGGAAATAATGGTTACAGCTATTGACAGAGATAAGCTGGCCATGGATGTTATCAATATTATCAATGATTTCAAAGTTCATATAAATGCCATTAATGCCCGGGCCAGAAAAAACAGCAGTGCCGTTATTGATCTTAAGATTGAAATTCATAATTTGGAACAGTTAAATGCTTTGATAGATAAAATCAGGCGGGTTAAAGACGTCATAGAAGTAAAAAGGGTAACCCCCAGTAAAGTAGTAGGAGATAGGTGAGATTATGCGAGCTGTTATCCAAAGAGTTACCAAAGCAAAAGTATCGGTAGAAGGAAACACGGTAGGTCAAATAGATGCGGGATTGCTGGTACTGTTAGGTGTCACCCACTCTGACACCCAACAGGATGCTAAATATTTGGCCGAAAAAATATGTAATTTAAGGATTTTTGAAGATGAGAACAACAAACTTAATCTCTCGGTATTGGATATTGGCGGAAAAATTTTATCTGTGTCCCAGTTTACCCTTTACGGCGATTGCCGGAAGGGGAGGCGACCAAGCTTTACCGAGGCTGCAGATCCAAAACTGGCGGAAAATCTTTACGAACAATTTAATTCCTATTTGGAGCAATTAGGTGTTCAGGTTGAAAAAGGCGTTTTCCAAGCCTATATGCAGGTTGAACTCGTAAATGACGGACCGGTAACAATGCTTTTAGACAGTAAAAAAGCTTTTTAATAAGGGGGCTATTTTAATGAAGATTAAGACTTTAATCGTTGGACCTATTGAAACCAATTGCTATATCGCTTATTGCCCGGAGACCAAGGAAGGGGTTGTTATTGATCCGGGCGCAGAAGGGGACAGAATTGTAAATACTGTCGATGATTTAGGTGTAAAGGTAAAATACATTATTAATACCCATGGCCATCATGACCATATTAAAGCCAATAAAAAGGTTAAGGAAGCTACAGGAGCCCAAATCCTAATCCATTCCGGAGATGCTCCCATGTTGACTGATGCTAATAAAAACCTCTCTTGCTTTACGGGGGAAACAACCCAAGAACCGGCAGCAGATAAAGAGCTCAAAGACGGTGATGTAATAACTTTCGGCAATGTTAGTCTAAAAGTACTGCACACCCCGGGCCATACTCCCGGTTGCATTTCTCTTTTATGTGATACCGAAAAAATCTGTTTTACCGGAGATACTTTGTTCAATGGTTCGGTAGGCAGAACCGATTTGCCCGGTGGGAATTATAAAACCCTGATGAATTCTTTAAAGGAAAAACTGATTAATCTTTCCAACGAAGTAAGAATATACCCCGGACATGGGCCGTATTCGACCATTGGGGAAGAAAAGCAAATCAATCCCTATTTAAAATAGCATGAAAAAAGGACTGATAAACTAAATGAAG
>JAAXZE010000064.1 GCA_012720075.1 Clostridia bacterium | reverse complement strand
TTGAAAGTGAATATGGCAAATATATTGTAAGATTGTTTGATGAGACACCTGTAGGTTTCAATGATTATTGGGGGATTTATACAAAAACAAATAATGAATTGAAATCTGCTCTGGAAGGTATAGAGACTCTGCCTATAGCCGAAATAGATGAATTATTATTGCATTTTTGCAGTTGGGGAATAACAAAAGACCCGAAAATAACAATAGAGAAATCAGGATTAAAAACAGTGATAACAGTCAAAACCTCTGATACAGAAGAGGCAGTCCAAGGGGCAACAATAAAAATAGGCAGTGAAACTTATATAACCGACGAGAAAGGGCAAGTATCGATTCAACTTCTTGCAGGAAATTATATTGCACGGGTGGAGAAACAAGGAGACGTATATCCGGAATTAATAAGAACCGAAATTGCTTTTTTGGTTGAACAAATAGGAGGTCCTGGAGGCGGCAACCAAAATCCTACCGGTATTTCCATAAGAATGGCTGTAGTCGGTAAAGACGGAAAGCTGTTGTTTGGACCTTCCACGGTAAAACTTTCACCTAACAGTAACGTATTGGATGCCTTAGACGCCAGCGGCTTGAATTATAAAGTTAGGTCTGATGGATATATAGAAGAAATAGCCGGGCAAAAGGAAAAAGAGTTGGGAAGCCAAAGTGGATGGAAATATAAGGTCAATAATATTGTCTCAAATTTAAACGCTCGGGATTATATGTTAAATAACGGGGATCGTTTAATCTGGTGGTATGCAATTAAAACCGACGAAAACGGTCCCTCTTGGAGTGACATTGAATCCGCCAGACCGGGTGAGCCTATTAAAAATGTAGAAAAAGTTCCTGAAAAAACCGGTGATGAATTGATCGAGGAACAAATTGCCAAAGAGGATAATGTCATAATCTCTCTGGAGGAAAGGGCGGAACCCTTCATTACCTTTAGCAAAGCTACTTTTGACAAGCTAGTGGAAGCCAATAAGCCTTTGGTTATTAAAAATGCCGGGGCGGAAATAATTTTTGAGCCTCAAAATCTCCTGACCGAAGAAATAATTGAAGCTTTACAGGACGAAAATTCGAAAATAAAAATTGAGGTTAAAGCATTAGAAACGGAAAATGCCAAGGCCGTCTTGGATGAAGTTGCGGAACATAAAAACGGTAAATTTGAAGTTCTAGGAAAAATTTTTGAATTCTCTTTTAAAATATTGACAAAACACAGCGATGATTCCGTTGTAGAGCAGAATATTACGGAGTTTAAAGACATTTTACCGGTAAAGGTTGATTTATCCTCTGTAAATATTAATGAAGATGCCGTAAATAATCTGACAGCTATTAGGTATGAGTTGGATGAAGAGGGGAATTTTGTCCCTGTTAAGCTGGGAGGTAATTATGACGCCCAAGAAAAAATATTTACTTTCTACACCGATGGTTTTAGCCTTTATGGGGTAGTAAAAGCCCAAGAACTGACAAAAATATCCTTAGGCGTAAATAAACCTGTATATTTCATCAACGGTGCAAAAGATTGGACCGATGTTCCGCCTACCATTCTTAATGGTCGTACCATGGTGCCTATCAGGCTGATAGCCGAAGGATTGGGGGCTAAAGTAGAATGGTTGGAGGATTCTAGAATGGTCGCCATAAAATCAGGACCGAAGACCTTGAGCTTTGCCATAGGCCAATTAGTGGAGGGTATGGATACCCCTGCTGTTATACTTAATTTAAGAACCATGGTTCCCTTAAGGTATGTTTCCGAAAACCTGGGTGCCAGGGTATTATGGTTTGACGATACAAAAACTATTGAAATAATAAAATAAACCGATGCTACCGGAAGGCAAAGTATTATCATTCTCCTTGATAGTGCTTTGCCCGACGGTATTTTAGGAGTTGAGGCCAATGTACAGAAAGATGGGCTGTATTTTCTTAATATTTGCTATTTTCCTATTGGTTAGTTGTGGTGCCGATACCGGATTAAACCGGGAAAACTCAGAGCAAAAGATTAAACTGCTTGTAACCAGCGATTTCGGGAGGAAAGAGATATTAGCTTTAGAATTAGACTACGAACCCAACATAACCGTTATGGACCTTTTATTAAAAGCCCAATTGGAGGTTAAAGCCGGGTACTCCGGGTCTTTTGTGGACGGTATCAACGGACTGGTAACCAAAGGAGCGGGGCCCACGGGAGAAAGACATGATTGGTTTTATTTTGTTAATGGTATTTTTGCCGACGTCGGCGCTATGGATTATTTTCCCCAGCCAGGTGACTTCATCTGGTGGGATTATCATCCCTGGAAGGCTACGGGAGCCAGTCCTACTGCCGTTATCGGGTCTTTCCCCCAGACCTTTCGGTATGGTTATTTAGGGAAAGAAAATCCTGCTTACATAATAGCTTTTGAACAGGACTTGCCTTTAGCCCAGACTTTAAAGGCAACCTTGGAAGAACTGGGAGTAAGGCAAGTGGAAATAAGTGATTTTCAGGAAGAAAAAATCAAAAACCCCCAGGGTCCTACCATTTTACTGGGGCCATGGGATCTGTTGAAAGAAAAGGATTACATCAGAAAGCTCAATGAAAACTATAAACGGGCCGGTTTTTACGGTTATTTCGATGAGGAGGGCTTAAATTTATTAAGCCATGATCTCCGGGTGATAAAAACTGTATCGGAAAAGGCCGGGTTAATTATCAGTACCGGTCAGGGAAGCGGCGACCCCAACCCCCTCTGGATTGTGACCGGCACAGACCGGGAAGGCTTTGCTCAAGCAGTTGAAGTACTGGTTAAGGAGCATGAAAATTTGCAAGGGCTTTTTAACGGGGCTGTCATAAACGGGAAAATTGTCAGTTTGCCAATAGAAAAAAATGAGGATGGAGTTTAAATGTATATTTATCAAGAAAAGGATAATTTACTGCATAAAATTCATCCCCTGGTCTTAATAAGCTATTGTGTCGTTTTAAGTTTATTTGCCCTTCTTTTTTCCCATCCTTTTTATCTTTTGGGGCTTTTTGCGGCTGTAGCCCTGGTGATTAAGGCCGCGGACATATTTAAGGAATGGCTTTTTTATTTAAAACTAAGCAGTGCCTTGGTTCTAATGATTTTATTAATCAATACCCTTTTTGTGCAGTTGGGGTCTACCGTATTGTTGTGGGGCCCTTACATTCCGGGCCTGGGCAAATTGAGAATTACCCTGGAGGCCGTGCTTTTTGGACTGAATATGGGATTAAGGTTTTTGATTATTATGAGTGCCTTTTGTTTATTAACTTTTGTTTTGCATCCGGACCGGGCCCTTCATTTAATGGGCAGGTTGGGCAACAAATGGGTATTGGCATTAACCATTTCTACCAGGCTGTTACCTTTAATGGTCAGTGATTTTGGCCGTATTTACGATGTCCAAAGATGTCGGGGAGTAAGTTTTAACGGAAAAAGCCGGTTGAAACGGGTTAAGAATTTTCTTCCAATTTTTAATGCCATGGTTATTTCCAGCCTGGAGAGGGCCTTTCAGTTGGCGGAGGCCCTTCAGGCCAGAGGGTATGGCGTGGGGAAAAGAACTCTTTATTCCCGTGAGCTACTAAGACCTCGGGATTACCTGATTTTTCTTTCCGTAACTTTGGCGGTAATTGCCGGAATATGGCTGACCTGGCAGGGGGCCGCTGATTTTACCTTTTACCCGCGAATTCAACGGGTATATTTAAAGGAAGGTTTATTGGCTATTTTCTATAGCCTTTTTTATATCATTCCGGCCATACTGGCCTGGGGGTGGCAAAAGTGTCGTTTATTGAAATTGAAAATTTAACCTATTATTATCCCAATGAAGCTCAGGCCGCCTTGGACAATATTAATCTCAAAATAGAGCCGGGGGAATTTGTTTTACTGGCAGGTGGTTCCGGTTGCGGAAAATCTACCCTGATAAAGGCTTTGGCCGGTTTGGTGCCGGAATTTTACGGCGGAAAAATTAAAGGCGACATTAAGATTGAGGGATGCAGTATTGCCGCCATGCCTCGGTCTGAGCTGGTTCAGAAGGTTGGCATAGTTTTTCAGGACCCGGAAAGCCAGTTGGTTATGACCAATGTAGAGCAAGAGTTGGCCTTTGGTCTGGAAAACTTGGGGCTGGAAAAATATCTTATGAAGAGAAGGGTGTTTGAGGCTTCTGGGGCTTTATCCTTGGGAAGTTATTTATGTAAAAATACGCCGGAACTGTCCGGCGGGTTGAAGCAAAAGGTAGCTCTGGCTTCTATACTGGCCATGCAGCCGGAAATAATTTTATTGGATGAGCCAACTTCCCAGTTGGACCCGGTAAGTGGTGAAGAGATCCTGACAATTTTAAGGAGGTTGAATGAAGAAAACGGGATAACCGTTATCCTGGTGGAACAACGCCTGGAAAGGTGTTTTCACCTGGCGGATCGCTTTCTGATAATGGACAAGGGACGAATAATTTGCAATACTACCAACCCAACGGTTTTTTCCCGGTGGGCTTTAGAAAGCGGCAGCCCCTTTATTCCGCCTTTAGCTAAATTATTTGTCTCTCTGGGCTTTGAAAGGGTTCCGCTGACGGTTAAAGAAGGCAGGGCAATATTAGGCTCTGTTTTGGAAAAGAAAAAAGGAAATCTAACGCAGTCTGAAATTAAGCCTGTCCCAAAAGTTTCTCTAAAAGAAAAAGAACCTTTAATAGAAATTGAAAACCTGTGGTTTGTTTATGAAAACGGCCAAGAAGCTTTACAAAATATTAACCTTAATATTTATTCCGGTGATTTTACCGTTATTATGGGCGAAAATGCTGCGGGCAAGACCACTCTTTTGAAAAATATTAACGGGCTTCTAAAGCCCTCCCGGGGCAAAATTAAAATCTTCAGCCAGGATGCCGATAGCTTTAGGGTAGAAGAACTTGCCCGGCGAGTAGGTTTTCTGTCCCAGAATCCCAATGATTATCTATTCCTAAATACCGTCCGGGAGGAAGTGCTTTTTACCTTAAAAGCCCAGGGGTTGGAAGATAAAGGGAAAGTCAATGACTTGCTGAATAGGTTAAAACTAGGGGCTTCTCAGGATAAGAACCCCAGAGACCTGAGTTCCGGTGAAAGACAAAGAGTTGCCCTGGCTACGGTTTTAATTGCTGATCCGGATGTCATCCTGCTGGATGAGCCTACCCGGGGTTTGGATTATCAATTAAAGAAGGAATTAGGAGAAATATTAAAGGAATTGCAAAAGGAAGGCAAATCCATTGTCGTTGTTACCCATGATGTTGAGTTTGCCGCCGAATACGCTCAAAATATCGTTTTAATGAGTAAGGGGTCAATAATCGCCCAAGGGGATAAAAGGGCTATGTTGACCAAATCAACTTTTTATTCTCCCCAAATCAGCAAGCTGTTTAATAATTATAACGATGATATTTTGACTATAGAGGAAGGCAAAGAGTATCTCCGGGCTCTCAATATTAAAAGAAAGGGTGGTATATATGCTTAAAGGGAAAAAAGGATTAGCCCTCATTCTACTTATCCCATTTTTATTATTCTCGGTTCCTTTAACATCCTTTGCCAAGGAACAGGACCCGGCTATAGCAAAAGCCGTTTCTTTTCTCAAAACCATGCAAAATAATGACGGGGGTTTTACTGATAGGCAGGGAATCCCCAGCAACGATAGGTTGACCCATTGGGTGGTTATGGCTTTGAGCGCTGCCGGTGAGGATGTAAACAGCAGCAAATGGAGAAAAAACGGCAATACTCCTATGGATTATATTTTAAAAAATACCCAATTTGATGAAACAACCCATTATGCCCGGGCTTTAATGGCTCTGAAAGCCGCCGGCTATAAAGGAACCATTAACGGGGTTGACCTGGAAGAAAAAATTATATCTTTTCAAAAAGCCAACGGGCAATTTGCTCAGTTCGATAAAGGCGAGCAGGATTTAATTAATGCCCATGTTTGGTCAATATTGGCCTTAACGGCCGCCCAACGGGAAATCCCCCGGAAAGACAAAGCCAAAGAATGGCTGTTGGCCCAGCAGAATATCGACGGCGGCTTCAGCTGGGCGGTAGGCGGCGACAGCGACCCCGACAGCACGGCAGTTGCCATGACCGCTCTGATCATTCTGGGAGAAAAGGCCGATTCTCCAGCCATTAACAGGGCTATTAAATATTTAAACAGCCGGCAAGAGGAGCATGGCGGCTTTAGCTCTCCTTTAGAAAAAGACAATGCCGCCAGTAATGCCTGGGCTATTCAGGGACTGTTGGCGGTAGGCCAAGACCCCCAAAAAGGCCAATGGATTGAAAAAGGAGGCAATCCTGTTTCCTACTTAAAGAGTTTGCAGAATGCTCAAGGGTATTTTGAATGGACTAAAGGGCGGGAAGCTTCGCCTACCTTAATGACTGCTTATGCCATTATGGCCCTGGCCGAAAAGCCTTTTCCGGTAAACATCGATTTGCAGGCTTTGAAGAAGATAGTGTTGACCATTGACCGCCAGGAGGCTTATGTGGGTAATATAAAAGTAACTTTGGCCGTAGCGCCCAAAATTGTCAACGGCAGTACCATGGTTCCTTTGCGTTTCATAGGTGAAGCTTTGGGCGCTAATATTCAATGGATAGAAAAAACAGGAGAAGTAGCCATTAAGCAGGGCAACAAAACCATTAATCTTGTTCCTCCTTTAATCGAAAACGGAACAACCCTGGTCCCGGTTCGGTATATTTCGGAGAGTTTTGGGGCGAAGGTTCATTGGGAGCCTGCTAGTAGGCAAATAGAGATCACATTCTAAGGAGCTCCGCTCCGTGCTACAGTTCTACCGTTCTTCAGTTTTACAGGAAAAAGGTTAAGGTTAGGTTTCGCTTCGCTAGGTTAAAGTTAATAAAACTGACATCGTGTCACCGTGTCAACGTGACATCGTGACAGTATACCTATAAATAATTCTCAACTCTCAATTATCAATTAATCTTACTTTCTCACGCACACTTAATTGCCTCCGGCCATTAATAAAGGCAGGTGAGTTCACTGATGAATTGGGCCATAATTACGGCAGTAATTGTTTTAGCCGCCCTTTTGGCTGTTTTTTTAAGTTATGAAAAACAAACCGTAAACACTAAAGAAATATCTTTAATAGCTACCATGGCTACCTTGGCGGCGGTATTAAGAGTACCTTTTTCTGCCATAATAAGTGTCCAGCCTACCACCTTTATTGTGATGCTGACCGGTTATGTCTTTGGGGCCAGGGCAGGCTTTATGGTGGGAGCCATAGGGGCTTTGGTCTCCAATATTTTTTTGGGTCATGGCCCTTGGACCCCTTGGCAAATGCTGGCTTGGGGCTTGGCCGGTTGGACCATGGGTTTGTTAGGTCAGAGGCAGAAGGGCTTTAACTTTTCCCTTTTCGTTTTTTTGGGTTTCCTGTGGGGCTACCTTTTCGGGTGGATTATGAATTTGTGGCATTGGCTTGGATTTGTTTATCCCCTGACCTTTAAAACCTTTATGGCTACTTATTTAATCAGCATTCCGGCCGATACCCTCCATTCAGCCGGCAATGTAGTTTTTACGTTAATTTTCGGTAAAACCCTTTACACCATCCTGACCAGGTATAAAGCTAAAATAAGTTATGTAAAACTGGACAAGTTTTAATTAAAATTCCAAAGCCTGCATCCTCCTGGAGCTTTAACTACTACTAGTCATCGATTAATCAATTTGGTATAATACTTCTTAATGTAAAAATAAAGGAGGAGCCTAGGTGAAGCAGGATAGAATAAGAAACTTTTGTATCATTGCTCATATTGATCATGGTAAATCAACTCTGGCCGATAGGATTCTGGAATACACCGGTGCTTTGTCCCAACGCGAAATGATGGATCAGTATTTGGATACCATGGAATTGGAGCGGGAACGGGGCATTACCATAAAACTACAGGCTGTAAGGCTCCCTTATAAAGCTGATGACGGTAAAGAATATATTCTAAACCTCATTGATACCCCAGGCCATGTTGATTTCACATATGAAGTGTCCAGAAGTCTGGCTGCCTGTGAAGGGGCTATTCTGGTGGTGGATGCCGCCCAGGGTATCGAAGCCCAGACTTTGGCTAATGTTTATCTTGCCTTGGAACACAATTTGGAAATTATTCCTGTTATAAATAAAATAGATTTACCCAGCGCCGAGCCGGAACGGGTCAAAAAGGAAATAGAAGACGTAATCGGCCTGGATGCCAGTGAAGCTATTCTCTGCTCCGCAAAAGAAGGTATTGGAATAAAGGAAATCTTGGAAGCGGTTGTTGCCAAAATTCCCCCACCGGAAGGGGATGAAAAGGAGCCATTGCAAGCCTTGATTTTTGATTCCCATTATGACTCCTATCGAGGGGCCATATCCTACCTCCGGGTTGTTAATGGTATTTTGAAAAACGACATGAAAATCAAAATGATGTCATCGGGAAAGGTTTTTGAAGTAACGGAGGTCGGTGTTTTTGCTCCGGCCATGACTTTGGTTGATGAATTAAAACCGGGCGAAGTAGGGTTTATGGCTGCCAGCATAAAGAACGTTAAGGATACCCGGGTAGGAGACACCGTCACCGATGCCGAAAGACCGGCGTCTCAGCCCTTACCGGGCTATCGCCAGGTAACCCCTATGGTTTTCTGCGGGTTATATCCGGTGGAAACCAACGATTATGCCGACCTAAGAGACGCTTTGGAAAAACTTAAACTCAATGACGCTTCCCTTCTCTATGAACCGGAAACATCTTCTGCTTTGGGATTTGGTTTTCGCTGTGGATTTTTAGGGCTTTTGCATATGGAAATAATTCAGGAACGTTTAGAGCGGGAGTATGGTTTGAATTTAATTACAACGGCGCCCAGCGTTATTTACCGGGTTATAAAGACCAATGGCGAGGTTTTAATGATTGATAACCCGGCTAATTTACCGCCGGCCCAGATGATAGAAAGCTTAGAGGAACCCTATGTAGAAGCTTCCATAATGGTGCCTTCCGAGTTTGTCGGACCCGTTATGGAGTTAAGCCAAGAAAGAAGGGGCATCTTCACCAATATGGAATACCTTTCGGAAACTAGGGTTATGCTTAAATATGAACTGCCTTTGAGCGAAATCGTCTATGACTTTTTTGACCAGCTGAAAACCAGGACAAAAGGCTACGCTTCTTTAGACTATGAGTTGAAAGGCTATAAGGAGTCCAATCTGGTGAAACTGGACATATTGGTTAACAACGAACCGGTAGATGCCTTGTCCTGCATTGTGCACAGAGACAAAGCTTACGCCAGGGGACGGTCTTTGGTAACAAAACTCAGGAGTCTTATTCCGCGGCAAATGTTTGAGGTACCTATTCAAGCGGCTATCGGTTCTAAAGTTATTGCCCGGGAAACGGTGAAAGCTCTGCGAAAAAGCGTTTTGGATAAATGCTACGGCGGTGACATTACCCGTAAAAAGAAATTATTAGAGAAACAAAAAGAAGGTAAAAAGAGAATGAAACAGGTAGGAAGCGTTGAAATTCCGCAGGAAGCCTTTATGGCCGTTCTCAGTCTGGACGAATAAAAAGAATAGTTTTTTAGGGGCGATATCATGATTGAAGCTCTCTATGTCCATATACCCTTTTGTCGGGCTAAATGCCACTATTGTGATTTTAACAGCGTTTCCGGGGGGACTGTTGAATTGCAGGAAAGGTATATTGATGCGGTAAAAAAGGAAATTCTTCTGCGAAGAAAGCAGGGTTTATCAATACAATTAAAAAGCGTTTTTTTTGGCGGAGGAACGCCCACTTGTTTAGCAGGTGGGCTTCTTGAACATCTATTGGACTTTATAAGAAACACCTTTCCTTTTGCTCCGGAGGTTGAGATTACCGTTGAAGCCAATCCGGGTACGGTGACTAAAGAAAATCTGGAACAATTAAGATTAAAGGGGGTAAACCGGATATCCTTTGGTGTCCAGTCTTTTAACGACCGTTTCTTAAAACAACTGGGCCGAATACATTCAACACAGGCAGCATTAGACAGTCTCGAGTCGGCAAGGGAAGCCGGTTTTACCAATATCAATTTTGATTTAATGTATGGGCTGCCGGGACAAACACTGAAAGATTGGGAAGAAACCCTTCTAAAGGTTTTGGAACTTAATTTGGAACACATCTCTTTATACCAGCTTAAGATAGAAGAGGGCACCCCTTTTGGCCAACTGTCAGAAAAGGGTTTAATAGAAGATTTTGATGACCAATTAGCTTTAGACATGTATAAAATGGGCCATAAATATCTATCCCGGACCGGGTTTATTCATTATGAAATATCCAATTATGCACGGCCGGGTTTTGAATGTCGTCATAATCAAGTCTACTGGCGCTGTCAACCTTATTTGGGTGTGGGAGCCGGAGCCCATTCTTATTTACCGCCGGAAAGAATTGAAAATGTGGGAGACATTGCTGCTTATCTGGAAATGGTGGAAAATAACCGGTTTCCCCAATTAGCCTCTGAAAAGCTAACCACCACTATGGCAATGTCGGAGGCAATGTTTATGGGTTTACGGCTTTTAGAAGGGGTAAATTTGGAAGACTTTTACCGCCGTTTCGGTCAGGATGCCCGGATAGTTTTTAAAGAGGCTATTGCCAAATGTCAGAAAAAGGGATTAATCCGGATCGACAATGATTACTTAAAACTAACACCCCAAGGTGTTTTTTTGGGCAATTTGGTTTTTGAGGAATTCTTATTGGATAATTGACAAAACTGTATATAAAGTGTTATTTTTTAAATAGGTAATTAGCACTCAACGAAGGAGAGTGCTAACAAGAGGTGATAACATGGAATTAGATGCTCGAAAGCGGAAAGTATTAGAGGCGATTGTCATCGATTATATCGCTACTGCCGAGCCTGTTGGTTCCAGAACTATAGCCCGGAAATATAATTTAGGAGTCAGTTCGGCTACCATTAGAAATGAAATGGCCGATTTGGAAGAAATGGGTTTAATAGAACAACCCCATACTTCTGCCGGGAGGGTGCCCTCTGATACTGGCTATCGCTATTATGTGGATTGCATAATGGAAAAAAAAGATTTAGCCTATGAAGCTAAAAAACTAATCAGGGATAGCTTTCAAATAAAGATAAAACAGTTGGAAGACCTGATCCAACTGTCTTTAAAAATACTTTCATCTATGACCAGTTATACCTCATTGGTATTAGCACCACAGCCTGATAAAAGCACTTTGCAGCTAATTCAATTAATGCTTGTCGAACCCGGAAAAGCGCTGATTGTTATTATTACCGAAGGAGGCCGTATCGAAAATCGGATTGTAGATATTCCTGAATCAATAACAAAAGCTGATCTGGATATTGTATCACAAATATTAAATCTAAACTTTAAAGGTTTGCCTATAAAAGACTGGGATAAAACCCTTTTAAGCTCTGTTCGTTCTCAGCTTATAAAGCAACATAAGGTTGTATCTCTGGCCCTGGAGTTTCTCGATATGTTATTAAGAGAGGAGAAGGACGACAAAGTTTATCTGGCAGGGGCTTTAAATATTTTTAACCAGCCTGAGTTTAGGGATGTTTCCAAAGTGAGAAGCATCCTGGAACTTTTGGAAGATGAGGATGCTCTTTCCAATATTTTAAAGGAAGAAATGGAAGATGGAATTCAGGTCAGAATTGGCGGAGAAAATAAATACGAAGGTATAAAAAATTGTAGTTTAATAACGGCTACTTATAAATTAAATGGAAAGACTTTAGGCACTATCGGACTTTTGGGTCCTACTCGTATGCATTATGCCCATGCCATATCCATTCTGGAGTTTATTACCGATACCCTTTCGATTACGTTGAAAAGGTTATAACTACAGAAGCTACAGTTAAAATTTAACGTGACATCGTGTCACCGTGACATTGATAAAGGTTAAGGTTTCGTTTCTTTAGGTTAAGTGTAAAAATGTTGTTCTACAGTGCTACAGTTATATCGTTCCACAGAAAAGAAGATTAAGGCTTGGTCAACTTCGTTGACTAGCTTTCGCTTTGCTAGATAAGGTTAATATTAACGTGACATTGTTTCGTAGTGGCATCGTGAAATCGTTTTAAGTTGGAAAAGTTGTAATGTTGGAAGAGTTGGAAAGGTATAGATTTTCTTCACAGAATGTATACCCAAGCAAATAATTCTCAACTCTCCATTCTTAATTCTCCATTGACTAACTATAGGAGGTTTCCTGTTTTGGGAGTAAAAAATATCACCAATAATTCGGAAGTAGATACCAAATACAGTGCCTTAGAAACAAATGTTAACGCAGTTCGAGCTATCGCCGGGGCAGTTCAGGGCACCATAGGTCCCAAGGGTCTGGATACCATGCTGGTGGACCAGTTTGGCGACGTAGTAATTACCAACGATGGTGTTACTATTTTGAATTTAATGGAAGTTAATCACCCTGCGGCCAAAATGCTGATTAATATTGCCAAAGCCCAGCAGGAGGAAATTGGCGACGGAACCACTACCGCGACCCTTATGGCCGGGGAAATGGTTACCGAAGGTTATGCCCAGATTGTGCAGGGTGTACCTGTTGCCAGAGTTATTGAGGGACTGCGAAAAGGAGTAAAGTGCGCAATAGAGGCTATTCAAGCTAAAAGCCAAAAACTGCGGGGATTGGATGATCCCCTTTTACATAATATAGCTTTGATTGCCGGCAGGGAGCATGAAGATATAGCCGACCTGGTAGTGGAAGCGGCCCAGGCTATAGGTGAGAAGAAATTACTGGATCCTGCCTTTAAATTTTCCGATATTATTAAGGCTTTGGAAGGCGCAGAAAATGAGGTTTTCCTGGGTGTTTTAATAAATAAGGAAAGAATGAATAAACAGATGCCCCATAAATTTTCCGGGGAAGTAAAGATTTTGATTATTGATGATGCCTTGGAACCTGAGGAAATGGAAGAAGAAGCTCTAACTACCGAAGCGGGGTTTAGTCGTTATCTGGCATTGAGGGAAGAATTCCGAAATAATTTGCATAAGATGGTGGAAGCAGGGGTCAATGTAGTTCTGGTAGACCGGGGAGTCGATGATTTGGCGGAGGAAGTACTCCAGGATGCCGGAATCATGGTGGTTCAGCGGGTTTCTAATAAAGAGTTGCGCAATGTGGCAGAGCATACCGGTGCCAGAATGATTAAACGAACCGGTTTGAAGAAAAGCCCGGAAGAGATTAAAGGGTACCTTGGGCTGGCGACGGAAGTTTATGAGAACGAAAAGCTGGAACATATTCGCATCATAGGCGGCAAAGCCAACCCCACCGCCACTATTCTGGTCAGTGCTTCTACTGAAGAGGTGGTAGGGGAAAGGGAAAGAATAGCTAAGGATGCAGCCAGCAGCGTGCAGGCGGCAATAAAAGGCGGAATTGTCCCTGGAGGCGGTTCGGTGGAGTTGGCTA
>JAAXZE010000063.1 GCA_012720075.1 Clostridia bacterium | reverse complement strand
CCATCCAAGCTAAAAATTTAAAGCAAATAAATACCCAGAGAAAGAATGCCCCGAAAAAGAAGAAGGGATGATCAGTACCTATATTAATAGTGTTGGGGCCAAAAAATATTTTTTCATAGCCGGGAATATCTGTATAATAGTATTGGCCTGGTCCAAAGTTTAATCCTTCAATTAAGCCTAAATCATTATTCATAATATATAAAGCAATAATAAATACAATGGATAAGACCAAAATGCTTAAAATGTTTAGGATGCGAACAGTAGAATTTTGACTTTTCATGTTAACACCTCTGGAAAAAATGATAGAAGCTTTAAACAAGTGAGAAATCAGCCGGAAAAAACCAAAAGAACCAAACCTCTTTATAAATAAAGTATATCACATTAAAAAAATAAAAAAAGAGATTTAGATAAAAGTGCCCTCTTGGTAGAGGGCACTATCCTATTTTTTTACGGAAAATTAAACTGTTATTTGCGGAATTGGGAAGATAATTCCACTTAATAACAACCAAGCTACCAATAAGGTTAATACTAAGTTAAAGCTTTGACCTACAATGTATAACCATAGCGGCTTGCCGCCTTGGACATATTCGGCCATTTCTTTGAAGTTGGACTCAAGACCGATGCAGACAAAGGCCATACAGAAGCACCAGCCCTTCCAACCGCTCAAATAGGAAAGTAAATCTTTAGTTTCACTAACGCCAATAGTAGGTTCAATAATGAAGGAGAAGATTAGAGACATACCGATAAAGCCAAGGATGAATTTGGGGAAACGATGCCAAATTTCTCCGGCTCCAACGGCAGGACCATTAACGTCTCTTTCAACTTTTGTGGAGAAGAAAATGGCAATGGCAAAGGCAATAACACCGATTAATACGTTTTGAATCATTTTAACTAAGGCTGCTACTTGACCGCCGACAGGACCTAATGCTTCACCAGCTAATACAACGGCACCGGTAGAGTCAACAGTACCGCCGATCCAGGCGCCGCCAACCATTTCATCCATACCGACAGCTTTAATAAAGATTGGCATACCAACCATCATTAATACGGTAAATATTAAGGATAAACCAATGGCAAAGGTTAAGTCGTCTTTTTTAGCTTTGGAAGCTGCTGCTGCGGCAATAGCCGCGGAAACACCGCAAACCGAAGTAGCTGTAGCGATAACAATAACCATGGGTTTACTGGTCATTTTTAGAACTCTGGTTCCAAAATACCACATAAAGATAATAACTATGGGAGTAACAAACCAGGCAATACCTAAACCATAGAGACCGAATTTAACTACGTTGGAGAATAAAACTTCTGCACCGAATATTACAAGACCTGTTTTGATATAATATTCTGTTTTAACCGCCGGTTTTAACCATTCGGGAGTTTTAACGGTATTACTTATTAAAAGACCCACAACCAATGCCCAGAATGCATATTCAACGTATTTTTTCATGGTAACTTGACCGGCTAAAATATAAGCAATAGTAGCTAAAACGAAGACTACCGGAAAAGCGATGGCGAATTTTGCAGTATTTTCACCCATGAATTTTATGCCGATACTAAAGAGGATTGTCATGACAATAACGGAAAATATTAAATCTGGTATTTTAATAGCGCCTAAAAAACTAGGAACTTCTGCAGTACCCCAAGTACCTACTTTAGCGGCTTTAAATTTGAAAGCTCCTGTATATTTGCTGATTGCGCTGATGATACAAACTATAAGTCCGAGCCATATTGCCCACCAGTCTTCTTTTTTGATTAAGTCTGACATTTTAAATTTACTAGATGTTACAATTTCCGACATTTAATAAACCTCCAATTATTTTTTTTATAGAAATTAAGTTACTTTTGAAAAGTCACCTCCTTTCAAAAAATATGTCTATTTTAAAAAATTCAAAATTATTACAACAATGCCCACGGGTTTGTTAAAGAAATCACAAACTCAGGCCAAAAAAAGATATAAACTACATTTATTTTTCACATAGTTTATTTTGCAATTTAATTATAAATTTAAATAATTTTAAAAACTATCCTACTTTTCTACCATTCCTAGCAAAGTTTTCAAAATAAAGCAGATGTTTTTTTTATATTTAAAGTTTTTATTTTCAAAAACAAAACAAAACATATTGATTCTTTTGAAAATATTTAGCATTTTCTTAAGTAAAAAAATATAAAAAAAACTATTATAAATAATATAAT
>JAAXZE010000062.1 GCA_012720075.1 Clostridia bacterium | reverse complement strand
GGGTAAAATATATTAAATTTAAATAATAAAGAGGATTCTTTAAAATAAGAAAGAATATGGTAAAAACAAATTGGGCAAAAAAAACATGGCTTACGGGAGTTAGCTGAAAAAACGCCCGGAGATATTTCTTTGCGAGGGGTTATAAAAATCAGCTTTTTATAAATACTTTAAACAACAAGGAGGAATATGCATGACCTTTAAAAGCGACATTGAAATTGCTCAAGCCTGTAAAATGCAAGTGATTAATGAAATTGCCGCAAAACTGGATATACCCGATGAGTATGTTGAGAATTACGGCAGGTACAAAGCAAAAATTGATTATCGCCTTTTAGAAGATCTAAAAGATAAACCTGACGGCAAACTGGTTTTGGTTACGGCAATTAATCCCACCCCTGCCGGAGAAGGGAAAACAACCACTACGGTTGGTTTAGGCGATGCTTTGACCAGAGCTGGCAAAAAGACCGTTATAGCCCTGAGAGAACCTTCTTTGGGTCCGGTTTTCGGTGTTAAGGGAGGAGCGGCAGGAGGCGGCTATGCCCAGGTTGTCCCCATGGAAGATATAAATCTACATTTCACCGGGGATTTACATGCCATCGGCGCTGCCAACAACCTTTTAGCCGCTTTAATTGACAACCATATCCATCAGGGGAACCCTTTAGGCATTGACCCCAGAAAAATAACCTGGAAGCGGGCTGTCGATATGAACGACAGGCAGCTTAGATATATTGTAAGCGGATTAAACGGCAAGGCTAACGGTGTACCCAGGGAAGACGGTTTTGATATAACGGTGGCTTCGGAGATAATGGCTATTCTCTGCCTGGCTAAAGATATAGAAGACCTGAAAGAAAGAATTTCCCGGGTAGTAATCGGCTACACCTATGACGATAAACCGGTTACGGCCAGTGATTTAAAGGCCCAGGGCGCTTTGGCGGCCTTACTGAAGGATGCCTTGAAGCCTAACCTGGTTCAGACTTTGGAACATACCCCGGCCTTTATTCATGGCGGACCTTTTGCCAATATCGCCCACGGCTGCAACAGCGTTATGGCCACCAGAATGGCTTTAAAACTCAGCCAGTATACTGTGACCGAAGCCGGATTCGGCGCCGATCTTGGCGCTGAGAAATTTATCGACATTAAGTGCCGGATGGCCGGGTTAAAACCTGACGTTGTGGTCATTGTGGCCTCTATTAGAGCCTTAAAGCATCATGGCGGCTGTGCCAAGAATGAATTGGGTCAGGAAAACCTTGCTGCTTTGGAAAAAGGTTTGCCCAATCTCTTAAGACACATTCATAACATAACCAAAGTCTTTGGTTTGCCGGCGGTGGTTGCTATTAACCGCTTCCCAACGGATACGGAAAAAGAATTGGAATTGGTCTACGCAAAATGCCAGGAAATGGGCGTAAACGTAGCTTTGTCGGAGGTTTGGGCTAAAGGCGGCGAAGGCGGTATGGAGTTGGCCAAAGAGGTTATCCGCCTTGCCGAAGAAAAGCCGGGCAACTTGAATTTCTGTTATGATGAAACGAAAAGTATTAAAGAAAAGATTGAAACTATTGTAACCAAGATCTACGGAGGCAGCGGTGTGGAATATTCCAAGGCCGCCCTTAGAGAAATTGCCCAGTTAGAGGAATTGGGCTATGGGAAATTGCCCATTTGCATGGCTAAAACCCAGTATTCTTTTTCCGATGATCCTAACCTGTTGGGCGCCCCTTCGGGCTTTACCGTCAGCATCAATAAAGTTAAGGTTTCGGCGGGAGCAGGATTTGTGGTGGTATTAACGGGAGAAATTATGACTATGCCCGGTTTGCCAAAAGTTCCGGCTGCCGAAAAGATTGATGTTGACAAGACGGGAAGAATATCCGGTTTATTCTAATCAAAGAGCCTGCTCAGTTATAAACGGATATACATGTTTGTCAAAAATATAAATATAACTTAAAAGGAATTTACCAATAATTGTGGTATTTTTATGTATAGAATTTTTTAAAAACAGAAAGGTGATGAAATAGATATGAAATTAGCCAAAAGAGTTACCGTTATAGAGCCATCGGCTACTCTGGCATTAATGGCTAAAGCCAAAGCCTTGAAAAATGAAGGTAAAAAAGTCTTGGAATTTCAGGTGGGCGAACCGGATTTTGATACTCCGGATCATGTCAAACAGGAGGGGATAAAGGCTATTGAGGAAAACTTTACCCACTATACTCCTAATGCGGGTACCCTGGAAATCAAAAAAGCCGTTATCGAAAAACTGAAAAGGGATAATAATTTGACCTATGAGCTGAATGAAGTAATGGTATCCAACGGAGGAAAACATTGCCTGTTTAATGCAACCATGGCTTTGGTTGATACCGGTGACGAGGTTATTATTCCTGCTCCCTATTGGGTTACATATCCCGAATGTGTGAAGATTGCCGACGGTGTGCCGGTATTTATTGAAACCACCAGTGAAAATGACTTCAAAATAACCCCGGAACAGTTGGAAAAGGCCATTACCGATAAAACCAAGGTATTAATTCTCTGCAGTCCCTCAAACCCCACGGGCTCCGTTTATACCAAAGAAGAATTGGAAGCTTTGGCCGAAGTGGTTGTCAAACATCAAATTATTGTTTTTGCTGATGAAATGTATGAAAAACTGGTCTATGATGATTTGGAGTTTGTCAGTTTTGCCAGCCTGGGTGAAGAAGTCAAGAAGCTGACCCTGACTTTTAACGGTGTTTCCAAGGCCTATGCCATGACCGGATGGCGGATTGGTTATGTAGCCGGCGATAAAGAAATCATTAAGGCTATGGATTCTCTGCAGAGCCATGCCACTTCCTGTCCCAACTCCATAGCTCAAAAAGCCAGTGTGGCGGCTCTCTTAGGTTCTCAGGAGCCTTTGGAAGAAATGCGCAAGGAGTTTGATGAGCGGAGAAAGTTAATGGTTGGCGCTTTGAATGACATCCCCGGCATATCTTGTCGTATTCCTAAAGGTGCCTTCTATGCTTTCCCTGATATCTCCGGCTTTATCGGCAAAACCTACAAAGGCGAAAAAATTAATTCGGATTCCGATTTTGCCCGTTTGCTTTTGGAAAATTACTATGTAGTAGCGGTACCGGGCTCATCCTTTGGTGCCCCCGGATTTTTGCGTTTCTCCTATGCTACTTCCAGGGAGATAATCCAGGAAGGTATGGAACTATTGAAGAAGTTTGTTTCCGAAATAGAATAATAATCAAAAAAGAGGACTCCGGTCCTCTTTTTTATGCCATTGTGTCACCGTGCCACCGTGACGTCGAAATACCCAAATGAACAATTATTCTCCGCCCTTTAAGTTATCATACATTTAAGGAGGAAATTGGAAATAAAAAAGGAATATTAAACAAAAATTTAGCAGTTTGTCTAAACAGCTCTTATTGATAGAAAGGGAGGGAGAAGATGGGTAAAATTCAAGCCTATATTGAAAAATTACAAAACTAGCAGGACTGGGAACCGTTTTTGCTGCAAGAATCCGGTTTGCCGGGACCAAGGGCAAACTTAGAACTGATCCAGGCTGTGGCAGAAGCGGGGGATGAGAGTAGGTTTCTACATTTCCTTACCTATACCCCTGACGTCGCTCCTGCCAATACCCAACAGGAATTTTTAGCCTGCTGCGGAACCGTAGGATTAGGAAAACTGGCAAGAGAAGGAAAAACAGAATATTTTCATCGCTTACGGCTGCTGGCCGCTGACCCCCGGTGGAGGATACGGGAATGTGTAGCAATGGCCCTTCAGATTTTTGGTGAAGAACATCTGGAAGAACTGATAACGGAAATGGAAGGGTGGGCTAAAGGCACCAGCTATGAAAAAAGAGCTGCGGCGGCCGCATTGTGTGAACCCAAATTATTAAAGCACAAAGAACATGTATCTAAGGTGCTGCAAGTGCTTGACGGTATCACAAGCTCCATAAAGGAAATTATGGATAGAAAAGATGAAGGTTTTATTGCTTTGAAAAAGGGATTGGCCTATTGTTGGAGTGTTGCCGTTGTCGCTTTTCCCGAGGAGGGAAAAGGGCGATTGGAAAAATGGGTTGATTGTGATGACAAGGATGTAAACTGGATCATAAAAGAGAATCTCAAAAAAGATAGACTGAAAAGAATGGACCCTGAATGGACGGAATTGATGAAGCAAAGATTAAATGAAGATGCCGAGAGTTATCTTTTCAAGAGTTATCTTTTCAGTTAAAAGGAAAGGTAGTGACCTATGAAAAACATTTGGAAAATCCTGCGAGGCAAAAAAGAATATAAACCATTAGCTGCTATCCAAATCGAGGTAAGTTCAATATGCAATTTGCAATGTATTTTTTGCCCGACTACCTACATAAAAAACCCTGAAAAAACAAAATTTATAAGTTTGGAGGATGTCAAAAAACTAGAACCGTTTCTCAAAAAGACCCAATGGATTTATTTGCAGGGCTGGGGTGAGCCTCTGCTTAACGGTGAGCTCTGGGAAATAGTAAAATACTGTAAACAGTGCGGCGCCAAAGTGGGCTTTACAACCAACGGGACTCTTTTCAATGAAGAAGTAATAGCCAAAATTATTGATTATAAAGTAGACCTTGTGTCGACCTCAATAGCAGGGGCAACCCAGGATACCCATGGTCAATTGCGGACTCCCTCTCAGTTGGAGAGAATTCTGAATAATATTAAGCTTCTGGTTAAGGCCAAAACCGCTATAAAAAGCGAATATCCTATCGTTACCGTTTCCTATATGCTTACAACCCAAAGCATCCATGAATTGCCCCAGGCCGTGAAAACGGCCTTAGACTTGGGAGTGGACGATTTTTATACAACTAATCTGGATAATGTGTTTAGCGAAGAAGCCAATAAGAGTAAACTGTTTTCCTGGGATGGAGAAGGAATAGATAAATATCAAGAGCTTATCAATAATGCGGAAAAATATGCTTTAGACCATGATTTCTCTTTTAGAACCTATCCTTTAAAACTTCAAGAGGAGAAAGCGGTCTGTGACCTAAATCCGGCCAAGATGATTTTTATTACCTCTAATGGTGATGTTACCCCATGCACCTACTTAGGCAGGCATATTAATCCCAGGTTTTATAAAGGGCAAAAAATTGATTTGCCCCGCAAGGTTTTCGGCAATATACATGGTGAGGATATTGAAATTATTTGGAATAAACCTATCTATCGCGCATTTAGAGAGCCTTTTGTTGTCAGGGAACAAGCCCATCAAAATTTAATAACTGCTTATTTTGATATAGAGCCCAGTTTATCTAAAATAGAAAATGCTGAAAAAAGGTATTTAAAAGTTCTGCAGGAAAACCCTTTGCCCGAGGAATGCCTTACCTGTCCTAAAATTTATGGGATCTAATGGGATTTGGAAAAGGAAAGAGCCCTTTAATCAGAGGGCAATTTCCTTTTTTATTGAAAAAACCAGCCCTTGCAGGAAATGTTCAGGCAGCTTGATAATTAACAGGGGATATGTTTAATAAATTTATTATAGAAATTATCAATTATTTAGTGAAATAAATTTTAATTTTGGATATACTTTAATAAGTTGCAATATTATTTTATTAGGTTTCCGGCGTTTTTTAAGCGGAGGAATAATATGCAAGATTTTATTATAGAAATAATAAACCAATATGGATACATCGGTATTTTTTTGTTAATTGCCATTGAGAATATCTTTCCACCCATACCTTCCGAAATTATCCTGACCTTTGGCGGGTTTTTGACTACCTTTAGCAAAATGCATCCCCTGGGTGTTGTTTTCAGTTCCACGATAGGGTCTGTGACCGGGGCAATTATCTTATATTTTTTAGGACTGCTACTGGGTATTGAACGGTTGGAGCGTTTATTTGACAGTAAATTGGGGAAAATCCTGCATTTTAAAAAGTCCGATGTCCGTCTGGCTGAGAAGTGGTTTAACAGGCACGGTTATAAGGCGGTGTTTTTTTGCCGCTTTATCCCTATCGTCCGGAGCCTAATTTCCATTCCCGCCGGATTAGCTAAAATGAAATGGAGCGCATTCCTGGTATTAACCATTCTGGGTTCGGCCATCTGGAACGGGATATTAATTTATTTGGGAAGGCTGGCCGGGGAAGCCTGGGAAAAAGTGGTTTATTATGTGGACCTTTATAAATATGTCGTTATAATCGGCGGGGTCGTTGTACTTTTAGCCCTGGGAGCTTTTTTTATAAAGAAAAGATTTTTTGAAAAATAATAGTTACGGGAACGCCTTTTGAACATATTTTGCAGTCCTGGCAATTGCCAAAGTTTATCAAAAAATACCTATCGAGAAAATCGATAGGTCATACTGTCGACAAAGATATTATTAAATATGTAGCAAAAAAGACTTTGAGATTTATTATCATAAGAAAAGCCTTAGCGAGATTGAATAGAAAGAACGCAGGTGGCTGAGGATTAGAATTATAAACTGTTTAATCCGGCACTTAATTGAAACTAT
>JAAXZE010000061.1 GCA_012720075.1 Clostridia bacterium | reverse complement strand
TACTAGTATTAATTAATTTTAAGAATTATAAATTTAAGGGAATTACGCCCGAAACATCCACAGGAGGAAGAACACATTGAATCAATTTAATAATAAAGAACAATATGTAAGAAACCTTTTTAACTCAATTGCCAAAAATTATGATACCATGAATTTTGTTATGACCTGGGGCATGTTGTCCCGCTGGCAGAAGTTTATGCTGGAAAAAACGGGATTAAAGGAAGGGGACTATGGCTTAGATGTCTGTTGTGGTACCGGTGAGTTAGCTTTTAAAATGGCTAAGATTGTCGGCAGTTCCGGTAAGGTCTGGGGCTTGGATTTTTCCGAGAATATGCTGGCGGTGGCCAGGGAAAAAAAGGCTGATGCCCAAATAAATAATGTTGAATTTATCCAAGGAGATGCCCTTAAGCTCCCTTTTGAGGATAACACCTTTGATGGGGCTACCAATGGGTTTGCTCTTCGAAATGTTACCGATATAGGTCAGGCCATTAGAGAAATGGCCAGGGTAGTTAAACCCGGAGGGAAAGTTGTCTGTTTGGAGGTATCCCGTCCTTTTAACCCCATTCTAAGATTTGGTTTTAATATTTATTTTTTTAAGATGGTACCCCTTATCGGACGCATAGTAGATAAAGGAAAGGCTATTGATGATAAATATCCTGCTTATACCTGGTTGCCGGAGTCCCTTAAAACTTTTCCTGACCAGGAGCAATTAAAAAAGATATTTGAAGAAGCGGGTCTGGTAGATGTAAAATATTATGGCTTAATGGGTGGTGTATCTTCGGTACATGTAGGAACAAAAAGAGGGTAGGGAAACCTACCCTTTATACACTTTTCAGCTATGTTAGATTATTGTATCTAAAAGTTGAACATCTGGTACCATCGGTTGTGCCTACCCTCATGCTCTCACCGGAAGACATCACTTCAATACTGTCGGCTTGACAAAGCCCTTGAGAATTATAAACACATTCTTCGACTTTGCATTTTATTCTGTTATCTGGCATAAAATCACCTCCACAGTATTTTACTTCATTTTTTACTAAACAAAGTTTTTTTATGCATATACTTTTTATGACTGAAAACTGTAAAACCGTAGAACTGCAGATACGAAAAAAGTTCACTAGCTGCTTAACTAGTGAACTTTTTTCATAAATAATTATACCGCTGTAACATCCTTTTTTACATATTTGTTAAGGATTTTATTTAAATCCAGGACATTATTCATTTCAAAAACCCCTGATTTGTTGTTAACCCATTTGGCCGCTTTTAGCGCACCCTCGGCGAAAGCCGCCCGGGAAAAGGATTCATGGGTAATTTCTATTTTATCATTTTGACCCACCAGCATTACTTTATGTAGACCAATAATACCGCCGGCTCTAATGGCATGAATTATCGGCTCGCCGGGTAATTGGTTAGCTATTTTTACAGCTGTTCCCGAAGGCTTATCAACTTTTTTATTATGGTGATACTCAATTATTTCTATGTCATAGGAACTTAATATGTCAGAAGCAATCTGGGACAAAAGCATTAGCACATTTACACCCATGGTAATGTTTGGAGCGATTACTATTCCTCGATTATGTTTAAGGGCCAGGTTGGTAATTTTTTTAAGGTGGAGTTCGGAAAAGCCTGTGCTGGCTAAAACCAAGTTTATCTTATTCTCAAAGAAGACAGGTGCATTTACAAGGGCCCCTTCAGGAGGTGAAAAATCGATAACAACCTGAGGAAGTATATCCAGTTTACTAATGTCACCAACGGAGATTACGGGAATACCAAGGTCCCTGGAGCCTAATATTTCACCCAAATCTTTGTTTCTTTTGCTGCTCTCAGGACTGCAAAAACCGCAAACTAACCTGATATCTTGTTGTTCTAAAAGATAACGGGCAGTTTCTAAACCTGCGCGGCCTAGTCCGCTTACGCCTATCCTCAACATAAAAACACCTCCTTTGATTACTGACAACTTAATAATAATCTAAGAGTTGCCATTTGTCAATAAAAGACAACCGGAATTAAAAAAGATTATTTTTGGTTATCCTTTTAGTATACGGAGAAAGTAAGAATAATTATAAAGCAGGGAAATATTGTAGAGAAAGCGGGGAGGAATAGTGATGAACAGGTCGGTTTTGAATATTTTAAGGGCTGACAAAAAAAAGCGAATTAATTCTTATTATCTTGGCGTTATATACAATGGGCAGTCTGCTTTTTTGAGAGCCTGGAATTATCTTTTTTATCGAATGCTGGTATTGGTAAGCTCTATTTTATTTTTCTTATATTTTTCCGAAGGACAGAAACTATTTTCTGCATTTTTTGCCGGAGTTTCGGTTTTATTAATCTATCACTTCATTGCTAAATATTTTTATAACAAGCAGTTTACTCAGGTCAAAAGGGAAGTGAATTTAAAACTTGCTGAGGAAGAATTCTGGCGGAGAATTAAGGCCATGGATAAAGAAAGTTTTGTTCAATTTGTTGCGGAAATTTTGAATAGGTTACCTTTCTTTTCGGAAATAGAGATTACTGAACATCTTGAAAATGAAGGGATTGATATTTTATGTAAATATGGTGACCAGTTAACGGCAATTCAATGTCAGCTTTTAGATGGCGATAATGCCGTAGAATCCAGAGACGCCCGACAACTTTCCAAAGCAATGAGCCGTAGAAAATATTCCAGAGGATTTATTATTTCCACTACTGACTTCCGTGATGATACCAAACGCTTCTGTAATTTAATAAAAGAAAAAAGACAAATCAAGCTTTTAGGACAAAAAGAATTGATACAAATGGCAATAGACGCCGGCAAATATCCCAAAGAAGAGGAGATTAATGATTTAATTCTCAAAAAAATCGAGCGTCAAAACAGAGTATTCCAGGAAGCCAGAGAAAAGTTATTTAATAAGCCTAGATTAAAGCCTTATTTTTTATATGGTACCTTTTTATTGGTTCTGGGATTATTCCTTTTTGATAAAGGCCCTAAATTTTTATATTTATTGGGAGCATCAGGCTTATATTTATTAGGAATTACCGGCTTCTTTTTAAATCTAAAGAATTTTAAGGGGCGGGAAAATGGACCCTGGTTCGATAAACTGTTTTGACACAGGAAGATTGTTCCATCTGGCTTTATGTTTACAAAAAGCCGGCAAAAATCATAAATTAGTAATATAAATTGAACTTTTGGAGGAGGAAATGAATAATGTTAACCGGCTCCATTGTTACGGCAGGCAATAATGATAAATTATTTCAGGTTAAAGGGATTATCAATGGAAAAGACGGTAGAAAAATTGCCATTTTAGAGGAGTTATGCCGCAACTGTACAAAAGCAAATTTTGCTTATATTGATACATTAAATGTAGTTTGGGAACCAAAGGTGTTGGTTGATAAAGTCGAAGAGTATGATATAAGCAGTATAGAGGAAACCATTTTAATGGATAATATGAACAGTCAATAAAAAGAAGAGCGTCTTTTTTAGGGACGCTCTTTTTTGGGAGGGATTTTGGAAAATAAAGATACTAACTATTTTCATTTTGTTGCTTTTGTAGTGATTGCTGCGATTGTTGCTGCTGTTGTTGCTCTGGCTGCATCATATTTTGGAATACTTTATATTGAGGCTCTTGCTGCTCAATATAGTTGACTCGGGAGGACAAACCTTGGCAAATGCTTTCCAGCTGCTGAGCATATTGAGCAAACATTTGTTTGGCAGTCTTGTCTTCAGTCTGGAGAGCAAATTTTTTTAAATTTGCCTTTACACTTTCTAAATTGGCTAAAGTTAAATGCATGCTGGTACCAACTGTCATAAATTTATCCTCCTTAATGATATTTTTTCGGCCTTCCCAAGTCTCTATTAGTTTGTGTAGGTGGAGGAATTTTATGATTAGCAATTTTTTGTTTTTTAAATTTTATTTAATCCGATAAATATTAAGCATACTCCCAAAAAAATTACTAGCATTTGTTTTAAACTAACATTACCGGCTAAACCTATTAAACCCAAGGAAGTAACGGAAATCATTATTATTGGTCCTATAATGGCTAGACAAGCATTAATTTTAAAGGCCGTTTCCACTCGATTAAAATAAAGCATTAAAAAGGCAGCCGATAATTCAATCAAACCGGATATTATTCTTAAGAGTCCCATGCCCAAGACAACCTTTAACATAACAAGTCGGCACCTACAATAAATAATTTTATAAATACTTATATTCATAAAAAGTACAAAATATGAAATTGGCGGCTAAGAAAAAAGTAAAAGCATACCCTTAAATTTGATGAATATATTTAGAAATATAAACTTGCTTTTGCAAATGTTTTAAAATTGTCTGATATATAGATGTATATCTTTGGAGTTGGTTAATGTGTGGGGCGAGGGACTTTTGCTTGTTTTAATCCTAATCGGCATATTAGGAAAATCCAGTTTAATTGCTACCTCAGCCTGTATTCTCTTAGTGTTGAAACTAACCCGTCTGCAGCATTTTTTCCCTCTCATCGAGCGCAGGGCTTTGGAAGTAGGCTTAATTTTTTTACTATTATCGGTACTGGTGCCTTTTGCCAGCGAAGAGATAACTTTCCGGGATCTAGTCAGAGGAGTTTTCTCCTGGCAGGGTTTGATGTGTGTAATCGGTGGTGCCCTGGCCACATATATGAACGGTGATGGTTTAAATATGCTAAAAATACACCCCCAGCTGATGTCCGGTTTGGTTGTCGGTTCTATAATTGGCATTGTTTTTTTTAGAGGAATACCGGTGGGGCCGTTAATGGCCGCCGGTTTGGCGGCTGTTTTCATAAGAATTATTAATTTTTTTGTTAATTAATGGGATATATTCGATAAAAGCAAGCCTTTTGGAAGGCATCCGAAGAATGTAAACTTTTTTGGATGTATCTGCTCTCAACCAAAATGCAAGATGCATCCGATGAAAGTCAATTTAAAGTGATGCATCTTTAAAGAAGATTAAAGCTTACGCCAACTTCGTTGGCTAGCTTTCGCATACAACCCAATCATTTGCCTAAAATCCGGTCACACTCACACACTAATACACTTTTAGACGGCATAGCCGTTTTTTTTTTATTTTTCCGGGAACAATAATTTTGGCTAAAAAAATAAGGAGTGATATTTTTTGAAAGCAAAAAGTCGTATAACATTGGCTGCACTGGCCGGTGTACCTTTAATTATGGTATTAGGCAATTCCATGCTGATCCCCGTATTGCCTCAGATGAAATCGGCATTAAATATTTCCCAGTTTAAAGTCAGCTTAGTAATTACTTTGTTTTCCGTTCCTGCAGGTTTGGTAATTCCTTTGGCAGGGTTCCTTTCCGATAGAATAAACCGAAAAATTATTATTGTTCCGTCCCTTCTTTTGTATGGTTTAGGCGGAGTGGTGGCATTAATAGGTATATTAATACTGAATAATTCCTTTATGGTTATCATGGCCGGCAGAATTATGCAGGGCATAGGGGCCGCCGGAACGGCTCCGATAGCTATGGCCCTGGCCAGTGATATATTTGTATCAGGAGAGAGAAGCAAGGCTTTAGGGCTTATGGAAGCCTCCAACGCCTTCGGCAAAGTAGTCAGCCCTATTCTGGGTTCTTTGGTAGGTTTAATGGCCTGGTATGCCACATTTTTTGTTTTTCCCGCTCTTTGTATTCCTATTGCCCTGGCTGTTTGGTTTTTAGTGAAGGATCCCAGCACTAATAAAAAGGGACAATCGGTCCAGGAATACTTGCAGTCATTGAAAAAAATTTTTAAAGGCAAAGGGTTTCATTTGCTTAGCGCCTTTTTTGCCGGCTCGGTGGCACTATTTACCCTTTTCGGGACATTATTTTACTTGTCCGATTATTTGGAGAGAAAGTATGGCTTGGAAGGTGTGATGAAAGGATTGGTTTTAGCTATTCCCGTATTGGCCATTTGCAGCACTTCTATTATAACGGGTATAGTTACTCAGCGGAAAAGCAATAATTATAAGCTTTTAGTTGTAGTCGGTTTGGTATTGTTAGGAATATCTAATTTTTTAATCCCCTTTTTCATTGAGAATACTTATATATTTATCGGGGCGCTGGTTTTTGGGGGTATCGGAGGAGGTTTGGTCTTAACCTGCCTTAATACCATTATTACCAGTACCGTTAATATGGAGGAACGGGGAATGATAACTTCCCTATATGGTGCGGTAAGGTTTTTTGGGGTAGCCATAGGGCCTCCGGTATTTGGCCTTTTAATGGAAAGGAATAATCTTTTGACCTTCGGCACCCCCGGAAGTCTGGCTTTATTGGCTGCATTATTAACCTTTTTTGCTGTAAAACGAAAATATTATCAAAACCAGGCTGGCACTAATGAAGCTCAAAGAAAAAAAGAAACTTTTTCCTGGAAAAAATGGCTTTTGGACACTATTACCTTAAAAAATACTGCAGGCCGTTGGGTAATAAAGCCCGCCCTCAAACGCTACAAAACCAAAAAAATTAACGAATTAAATGAAATGCAATCTAGGGAATGGGCGGGAACCAATAATGAAGACATACCTACGGCAGAATATGCGGGAGCAAAGTCCGAGAAATAACCTGCACCAATAATAGTTGTCATAACCGAAATTTTGAAATAAAATATTTTTGGACAAAACACAGAACTTATGTTTTTTGTACCCGGGAGTGATTATTTGTTAACTTTTCAGAAGTTGGCTTTTGGAAAAATGAGAGTAGAATAAAAGGAGTTTGGAACCATGCGTATTGTCGTTATTGATGGAATGGGTGGAGGTATGGGTGCCCAATTGGTTCAGGGCTTAGTAAAAGAGTTGGGCGATGAAGCAGAAATATGGGCTTTAGGAACCAACTCCATAGCTACTGCCGCTATGGTCAAGGCCGGTGCGTCCAGGGGAGCTACCGGAGAGAATGCCATTAGGGTAAGTACCAAGGGAGCTCAAATAGTTATGGGCCCTCTAGGGATAATTATTCCCAATGCTTTAATGGGCGAAATAACTCCCCAAATTGCCGAAATAATATCTTCTTTAAACTGCCGAAAAATTCTTCTGCCTGTTAATCAGCCCCATATAGAATTGGTTGGTTTTGAAAACAGACCTCTCAATGACTTGATAAAAGATGCCATAAAAAAAGTAAAGGAGAGTTAAGTGGCCGCAAGGCCATTTTTTTATTTTCTAAGTAAAGTAAAAATAAAAGTTATTGCTTTTTCAATCCCTTTGGCTGGGCTGGGCAAGGTTACTCCCAATACCGCTAAAAGGCTTATTATAAAAGCAAAACCCCAAAATAGAAAGAAAACTATTAATTCTTTCCAGTATTTTCGATAGACCAGCCCTGGTACTTCAAAAATAACTATTCCGGAAAAGAAAATTAACAATAACAGAACATTCATTTTCTGGTCCTCCTTGAGAAGCGGGATGGAGCCGGTCAGCGGCCGCCGCTTTTCGGTTTTTTCTTTAATTTGCTGATAAGCAAACAAATTATCGGAATCCCTATTTGCAAGGGCAAGGCAAAAACGGGAATAAACTCTTCACTAAAACGTTGATATTCCATGACATTTTCAAACTGGGTAATACTTATGCAAGCCAAGAGAATTCCTATTGGCAGGACCAGGGGCAAATAGGTGCGGAGCTTAAAAATCTGAGCCATGGCCAATACCGAACTATAATAAAATAAAGATATCACAAGGAAACCCATGGTTAAAAAATTTATGGAAGCAATAATTTCCACCCTGGTTAGGATATCCGCTATATCAATTAAGCGGGTTGCCTGGTAGGACGAGTAAGTTGAAATAACTTTGGTATCGCCTAGAAGTCCGGTGTTGCGGACCGATATTAAGACCAGAAAAAAAGTTCCCAAAGTGAGACCCGAGATCAGCGCCGAGCGCCCTTTATTGGTAGTTTGTTGCTGTTTGCTTAAATAGGCCATAAACATTAAAAAGACAATGCTTTCTCCGAAAGGAGAGGTAGCCGTATAATAACTAATCTTGAATAATTCACCTAATGGGACATCAATGAAGGGTAAAAAATGGGCAAATTTCATATCCGGGAGACTTAAGACTATAGTAATAATTATTGTAAGAACCGCTAACGGCAATAATACCTGGCTGCAACGGGCTATTACTTCTATGCCGTTTCTTACGGCTGAGGCGCAAACCAGTACCATAACTCCAATAATCACAACAATGGGTGTCTGCGGAAAGATTATACCGGAAAAAAAGTCGCCGAATAGTCGTAAGGTCATAGTAGCCAGAAGGAAAAAATAAAATACATAGGCTAAGGACACTACTGATCCCAGCAAGGGGCCGAAAACCTGTTTGAGTATTTCTACCAGGTTTTTGCCTGGAAATTTTATATTTAATGCGGTAAAAAGGCAGACGATGAACAGTCCTTCGATTAAACCCAATAAGATTGCCAGCCAGTCGGTGTGCCCGACTACTGCCGCCGGAGTTCTAAGCAGGGTTGCACCTAGGCAGAAGGAAGAAGCTAAAAACACAATTTGACCGGTAGAAATTTGCCCTCCTTCCAATTTCATGATCTTTCACCCGCCTTTTTTCTACCTGAATGATTTCCTTTAAGCAAGGCAAGTATTAAATAAAGAAACGGAAAAAGAACTTGAAAAGGCAGAACATACCACGGATAAATATTTGCGGCCCAAGCAAGGTTTTCTTGGGTATTCTCAAACTGGGTTATACATAAAACTACTAATATGATGCCAATAGGTAAAACCAGGGGTAAATAGGAACGGAGCTTGAAAACTTGGGCTAAACCAATGACTGTTCCATAGTAAAGTACCGATAGTTTTATAAATCCCGTGGTCAACATTACGGATATTATAACCAGTTCCAGCCTTGTTAGAAAATCCGCGATATCAATAAGCTGAATAGCATCAAAGGTAGGATAGAGGCCCATTTTAACCGCTGCACCCAAAACCGTTGTATTCCTAATAGAGGCAGTGATAAGAAAAAATCCCGCAACTGTTAAACCCGACAGAACATGTTTTTTTAAACCTTTAGTACTATTAAGGAAAGCGGTAATCATTAGAAAACAAACTACTTCCCCAAAGGGAAAGGAAAAACTGGAAAAACTTATTCTAAGAAAGTCCTTCAAGGGTAGTTCCAAGATCGGCAAAAGTTTTTCATACTTGGCCTGGGGCAGAATAAGGATTGTATCAAGTATAAAGGCAAACATTGTAAGGGGCACTATGATCAAACTGCATCTGGTAATTACCTCAATGCCGTTTCGGACTGCTGAAGCCGCTAATAAAGCGAATGAACCCACTATAACTACTTCCGGTGTATTAACATAAATGGTAAGGGTGAAAAAATCGCCGAAATCCCGGAGAATCAGGGAGCCTAAGTGTAGAAAATAGCAAAGATAAAGCAGGGAAACGATCTTTCCCAAATAGGCGCCTAATAATAAGTCATTAATCTCAATAAAGTTTTTCCCGGGGAATTTTTCAGCCACGGTAAAATAAATATATGCCATTATTAGACCCATGACTAACCCGGCAAAAACAGTCAGCCAGGCGTTATGACCGGCTTCTACGCCGGGAGAAAGTATCACTGAGGAGCCGAAGGTAAACCCCGTAATGAGAAATCCCAGATGTAGAGTATTGATTTTTCCTCCTTCCGGCTGCATAGAATTACCTCCAATTACAGTGACCGGGACTATTCTAATGGGCTATTATTTTGGTCACGTGCCCAGTAATCTACAAGCTAAATAGTGAGTGTTAAATTAAGTGTATAAGTGTTTTAGACTAATTGAAAATTGAGAATGGAGAGTTGAGAATTATTTTAGGTATACAGGGACGCAATGTCACTTTTAACTAGCGAAGTGCAAGTTTGCCGACGAAGTTGGCGTAATCTTTTATCTTCTTTTCTTTTAAGATGCAAATGAAAATGCCATTCATCGGATGCATCATGCATTTTGCTTAGAAGCAGATGCATCCCTAAAGACTTACTTTCATCTGATGCATCATTTAATGTGGCTTTCATGTGATACCCATCGATGTCACGTTGACACCATGACACGGTGTCACGTTACCTATTAATCCGGTATTCCCGGTTTAGATATCATTCCCGTTCTTCTTAATTTGGCTTCGACCAATATTTCTACTTCAATTTCGGGGAAAAATACATCCCAATTTTGTTTCAGTTGTTCTTTCCAAAGTTTTGGGTATTTCCGGTGAAAAGCCTCACCAAAGCCAAAAACATCGGTATTTAATTCTTGAGCTTTTCTTACCGCTGCCAGAATTTCCTGGCGAATAGCCTCAGCCTTTTTTTTCTCCAGGCTACTCCAAGCTTGAGGCGTTGTGAGTTCATAAGGGCATTGCTGTTCACCCAGATTGCCTTCTTCTTTAACCTTTATCGTTATTTTGAGAGTATTATCGGTAATGGAGGGGATAATTTTGCTTTGGCTTCGGATTATTTCCAAAGCCACATTACTGTCATTTTCGCAAGGAACAACGATAATACCGCTTTTTACTTCGCCCAAAACCCAAAGTAAGCCCCGTCCTTCGGTATAATCAAACTTCCCTACCATTTTATCCTTTTTAAAAATGGCTGTGCCGGTTAACTCCATGATAATGCTGTCATTTTCTTTTTTTGCCCTGATTAGAGAACAGTAGGGAGAGCTGGTGGGACTCATTAATCTTTCCAGAAAATCTTGAACCGACATAGAAGCTATCAGTGAATTGGAGACAATTTCTTCAATTAGCTTGTTAATATAAATACCGGTGATTGGTTCCAGCATGGTATCAATATTAACTATTTCTTCTGCTCTTTGTTCACTTACTAACATCCAGGCAGTTCGACGGGGTTCCGGGTCCCGGATAAAAAAATCAAAAGCAGGGGCAATACCATTCAGTGCCATTTCTTCACCAAAAACAACCACCGGGTTATGGGCAAAATATATTCTTTCTTCGGTATTTAAGGTCAGTTTTCTGGCTGCTTCAAAAGCTGTTAATCCTTGGGATTTGACAGTAAAGGTAGGTTTACCCTGTCCGCTGGCTCCTCCCGGGGTAGAAATATTTTCCGGCAAAACTATTTCCACGGTCATTTGTAAATGTTGGGGATCCTCTCCCAGGTCGATGCCTACGCAAGTTGCCAGCGCCAATTCATTTAACTCTCTGCGGTCCCAACAACCGGAGGCCGTAAACAAAAATACTAAGAGATATATCAGTATTAAATACTTGCGGGTATGCATCAGGACACCTCCTTGTCGATAAGAAGGTATGTTAAGTTATGAAAATTTTGGGCTACCGGCTGTTTTTTTCGCTGTCCTGTGGTGGTGCCGGCATTAAATCCATTTTTTGCCTCTGGGCATTAGCTTGCCCTATATTGGAAGGTCGCAGGATCATTGTCCAAAGGGGGAAGCGCACGAAAACATCTTTTAAATCATAAAAATTGAGGGGGGCCAGGGGTGATAAATAGGGTGTTCCAAAGGAACGTAAAGAACACAGGTGAATGAGGCCTCCTAAAAAACCAACCATAATCCCAAATGCCCCCAAGGTACCCCCCAGGAGCACTAATACAATCCTGCCTATTCCACCCACATCGGTTTGGGGAGGAACGGCAAAGGAGGCAATGGCGGTCACTCCTACCACTATTACCATTGTTGAACTTATTACACCGGCGGAAACTACGGCTTCACCAATAACCAGAGCGCC
>JAAXZE010000060.1 GCA_012720075.1 Clostridia bacterium | reverse complement strand
TTTTTATTTAAAAGATACAAAATTGATAGTTTAAATTAAGTGCCGGGTCAAACAGTTGATAATTCTAATCCTCAGCCGCCTGCGTTCTTTTTATTCAATCTCGCTAATGCTTTTCTTATGATAATAATCCATAGTTTTATTTTTTGCTAAATATTTATTAACGGCTTTGCCAACATTCAAGGACCACTATCGTGGTCTTTTTTAGCTTTGACAAAAATTTAAAAATAAGGACCGATTTTGCGGTCCTTATTTAAAACTGGCTTTTAAATATTCTTCATAAGATTGACGCGATTTAAACAGGATATTGCGCCATTCTTCCTCGGAAAAGAGTTGATTTTTGTTGGCACAGTACCTCAGCATATACATATATTTTTCCGGGTACTCCTCTTTAATTACATCAAGTATGCTTTTGGGTGATATTGTTGGTCGTGATTCATCACTCATAAAAAACTCCTCAACATAAGTTTCAACCAGCCACTTATTTAGCCAGTACCTCGGTCCAGATCCGGGCGTATTCGGGAAGGAAATCCGCCAAATCTTCAAAAACCTCACTGTTGGCTAAATCATCGGGACCGGGATATAAGGTTTTATCACCGGTGATTTCTTCCGGCAAACGTTTTACCGCTTCGGTGTGGGGTGTGGAATAACCGATATAGTCGGCATTTATATAAGCAATTTCGGGGTCGCAGAGATAGTTGATAAATTTTTCGGCAGCTTCTTTGTTTTTGCTGGTTTTAGGAATCACTATGGAATCATACCAGATATTGCTGCCTTCCTTGGGAATTACATATTCCAAATCAGGATTTTCCCGCTTCATAAATACGGCATCACCGGACCAGACTACGGCCAAGGCCGCTTCTCCGCCAATCATCTTATCCTTTACCTCATCACCTACATAAGCCAGCACCAGGGGCTTCTGCTCCATAAGTTTTATTTTGGCTTCTTCCAATTCATTTATATTTTTAGTATTCAGGGAATATCCCAGCATTTTCAAAGTAATTCCGATGGAATCCCTCTGACTGTCCAGCATTAGAATTTGCCCGGCGTATTTTTCATCCCAGAGAATTTTCCAGCTGTCAACGGGTTCGTCAACCATGGTTTTGTTATAGAGAATGCCTACCGTTCCCCACATATAAGGTACCGAGTATTCATTGTTGGGGTCAAAGCCCAGGTTTTTAAACCGCTCATCAATATACTTATAATTAGGAACATTGGTAAAATCAATTTTATGAAGCATATCTTCGTTAATCATCCGTTTGATCATATAATCGGAGGGAATGGCTACATCATAACTGCTTCCTCCGGCTTTAATCTTTATATACATATCTTCATTAGTAGCAAATTCTTCATAAATTACTTTAATCCCATACTCTTTTTCGAAGGAATTCAAAATGGATTTGTCAATATAGTCGCCCCAATTATAAACGGTAATGGTATTTTTGGGGTCAGAGCCGCAACCTCCTAAAAGAATACCCGCTACCAATAAAAGAACTACACCCAGGGACAAAGATTTTTTCATTTTAACCAACCAACTCCTTTAAAGAATTTATTTATTAAACAAATCGGTTTCCGTCATTCGTTTGTTAATTATCAATAATAAAATTAAAACACCTATAAACATAATAGTCAATAAGGCATTTATTTCCGGATTAATGCCCCTTCTGGCCATAGAATAAATGGTAATGGCCACATTGGAAACCCCCGACCCGGTATTAAAGAAACTGATGACAAAATCATCTATGGAAAGGGTGAAGGCTAACAAAAAACCGGTAAAAATCCCCGATTTAATTTGGGGCAGCACTACCTTTCGATAGGCGTAGAAAGGGGTGGCCCCTAAGTCCAAAGCGGCCTCCAGAGTATACTTATTCAGCTGCTTCAGCTTTGGCAGGACCGATAAGATCACATAAGGAATATTAAAGGTTATATGGGCCAGCAACAGAGACAAATAACCCAGAGGCAATTTAATGAAAATAAACAAAAGCATCATTGAAATCCCTGTTACTATATCGGGGTTTAAAACCGGTAAATAAGTTATATTCATCACTATTAGTTTAGGAAACTTTTTCATGGCATGAATGCCAATAGCCGCCATCGTACCGATAACGGTGGCTATTAAAGCCGAAAAAACGGCTATGGAAATGGTATTATAAAGGGCATTTAAGATATACTGGTCATTAAATAACGCTTTATACCATTTTAAGGTAAAGCCTGTCCAATGGGCCCTGGATTTGGAATCATTAAAGGAATAGATAATTAAAACCAGTATGGGGGCATATAAAAAGAAAAAGATTAAAAAGGTATATCCCCTTTTAAGGAAGGTTTTCACCACAGGCCACCCCCCTCATTTTCTTTTTCATACCTGGACATAATTCCCATGCTCAATAAAATTATCACCATCAGCACCATTGACAAGGCCGAACCAAAGCCCCAGTCGCCGGTGGTAAGAAACTGTTTCTCAATCAAGTTGCCGATTAGAGTAAATTGGCCTCCTCCCAATAACCGGGAGATTACGAAGGTTGTTACCGCCGGCATAAAGACCATGGTTATACCGCTCAAAACTCCAGGCAGACTCAAAGGAAAAGTTACCTTGATAAAAGTAATAAAAGGGGTAGCTCCCAAATCCTCGGCCGCTTCGATTAATGATTTATCGGTTTTGCTCAAAACCGAATAAATGGGTAAAACCATAAAGGGCAAAAAATTATAGACCATTCCCAAAACTACCGCTTTATCGGTATAGAGAATATTTATTGCCGGTAAATTTAAAAACTCCAGTATTGCATTAATGAGCCCGTTCTTTTCCAATAAAGTCATCCAGGCATAAGTCCGGGCCAAAAAATTCATCCACATGGGAATAACAAATAAAGCCACCAGGAAATTTCTCTTGCTCAATCCTGAATTGGCTAAAATCATAGCTACCGGGTAGCCTAAAATCAAACAAATAACCGTGCTTATAAAAGCCAGCTTGATGGAACGCCATAAAACCGTTAAGTAAAGAGGTTCAAAAACCCTCTTAAAATGGTTTAGGGTAAATTGAATACCTTGATCAGTGGTGACTATAACGCTATAAACCAACACCAGAAAAAGGGGCAGCAAAACAAATATTAAAGCCCAGATTACATAAGGGTAGGCAAGCCAGTTTCTTTTCATGAGCTTCCCACCTTCTTCATAATATGGATGTCCGGAGGGTGTATATTTAAGCCCACCTGGGACCCCGGCGGTTCCATAACGGTGCTGTGCACAATCCATCTGATACCGGCACTGGCCACTACCATTTCATAATGAACACCTTTAAAAATTACCGACTGAACCTCTCCTTTTAACATGCCGTCTTCATAACTTACTATCTTAATATCTTCGGGCCGGATCACGACGTCAACACTTTCATTGCCGGCAAAGCCTTTATCAACACAAGGGAAATCCCTTCCGGCGAAATTGACCAGATAATCCTTAAGCATCACTCCGTCAACTATATTGCTTTCGCCGATAAAGGCTGCAACAAAGGCATTTTTAGGCTCATTGTAAATATCTATTGGAGTACCGACCTGCTGGATTTTACCTTCGTTCATTACCACGATGGTGTCGGACATGGTTAAGGCTTCCTCTTGGTCATGGGTTACATAAACAAAGGTGATGCCCAACCTTTTTTGGATGCTTTTCAATTCCAACTGCATTTCCTTACGGAGCTTTAAATCCAATGCTCCCAAAGGTTCATCCAATAAAAGGACCTCCGGCTCATTGACCAAAGCCCGGGCAATAGCCACCCTCTGCTGCTGACCTCCGCTTAGGGAATTGACCGATCTTTTCTCATAGCCGCTCAGGTTGACAAGAGCCAGCATTTCCTTAACCTTTTGTTCAATTACTTTTCTATCCAACTTCTTTATTTCCAGCCCAAAGGCTATATTTTCAAAAACATTCATATGGGGGAAAAGAGCATATCTCTGAAAAACCGTATTTACCTTGCGTTTAAAAGCCGGTAAATGAGTTATGTCCTCACCTTTAAATAAAACCTTGCCACTGGTCGGTTCTTCAAAACCACCGATTATTCTCAGGGTTGTGGTTTTACCACAGCCACTGGGACCTAAAAGAGTCAAAAATTCATTCTTTAAAATATAAAGGTTTATTTTGTTTAATACTTCTTCACCGTCAAAAGTTTTAGCAATGTCAACTAACCGGATAACCTCTTCCGACACATACTTTCCCCCCTCAAATTTTTACATACTTTGATAGAATACATAATAAACAATGTATTTGTAACATATTGTAATCTTAAAGTCAATAAAGTCAGCAATTATTCTTGTAAAAAAAATATAATATTTTGCAGTAAACTTTTCTTGGCTGTTTTTGTTTAATAATTGACCCTTTAGGGGTAAGTATTGTTTAATAAAATTATAAAAAATAAAATATCTTTCTGCATCATTAAAACCTTTTAAAGGAGGAGTTAAATAATGAAAGACTTAAAAGGCACCAAGACCGAAGCCAATCTGTGGGAGGCTTTTGCCGGAGAATCTCAGGCCCGCAACAAGTACACTTACTGGGCCAGTGTCGCCAAGAAAGAAGGCTATGAACAAATAGCGGCTATTTTTCTGGAAACCGCCGACAATGAAAAAGAGCACGCCAAGAGCGCCTTTAAATTTTTAAACGGTATCGGCAATACCGTAGAAAATTTAAAGGCAGCGGCCCAAGGCGAAAATTTTGAATGGACCGACATGTATAAAAGAATGGAACAAGAAGCCAGAGAAGAAGGTTTTGACGAAATAGCCGATTTCTTTAAAGAAACAGCAGAAGTCGAAGAAGAACACGAAAAACGTTTTAGAAAATTACTGGAAAATATCGAAAAAGGTCAGGTCTTTAAACGGGATACGGAAGTTAGATGGCGCTGCCGGAACTGCGGCTATGTACATACCGGTAAGGAAGCACCCCAGTTATGTCCGGCCTGTGCTCATCCCCAAGCTTATTACGAACTGGCCGCAGAAAATTATTAATACTTCAACTACAAACGGGACTTTTGCGGTCCCGTTTTTTATATTTTATGAAAGCTTGTTGTCGGTTGTTAAACGGCAGAAGCCCCCACCCCAAAAGATTCGGGACTTTACAAACAACTTATAAATAAAGTAAGATAGCTAGTAAAGGAGGGATTGTTATCAAATTACTAAAAATTCAACTAGCTATCTTTTTTTGCTTCTTGCTCATCACACCGGCTGTTTTTGCCGAAGAAGCAGCTTTAGAAGACAATCTGGTTGAAGATTTCAAAGCTGACGTCGACGGCCAGGTTTATAAATTTATCCAGCCGGCTGTAATGGAACAGGAAGAAGTTTATGTGCCTCTGCGGACCTTTTTCAGTGTATTCGGCGCCCCGTTAACCTGGGATGAGCAGAAAAACGCCGCTATTATCGAGGCTGACGGTAAAGAATATTTGCTAAACATGGACCTGTCCGGTCTGTCGATAAAGATTGATGATAATTTAGTTTTTCCCATAAAAAATATCAGTTCTCAAACTTACATACCCTTAAGCTTCCTTAAAGAGATTATCAATTATGAGTTTTTCTGGGACCAGGAAAACCATACCTTAAAAATGGTGAAAAAACCGGAGGCAAATACCGTTTTTGCCAACTTACCCGAAGCTCCTAAGTTTACTGTTGTCGAGACTTTTACCGGAACTGCCTCCTGGTACGGCAATAAGTTCCACGGTCGCAAAACCAACAGCGGGGAAATTTTTGATGAAAACGCTTTTACTTGCGCCCACAGAACTCTGCCTTTTAACACTTACTTGAGGGTTACCTTTCTCTCAACAAATGCAAGCACCATTGTAAGAGTAAATGACCGTGGGCCCCATGTTGCCGGCAGAATATTGGATTTATCCAAAGCGGCCGCCGAGGCAATCGGATTAAAACCCCACGGTTTAGGGGAAGTAAAAGTTGAAGTTTTAGCTTTAAATTAAAAATTAACCTTTTTGTGCTGAATTAAAAATGGGCTACCGGATTTTCTCCGGCAGCCCATTTTTCCGTTTAATAATCCCTGTACCTTGAATTTTATGATAATATTTTAACTAATTTTGTTGTAATTCGGCCCAAAACATTTTGTATTTTTTTGTTAGATTTGGTAGGCAACCTATTATCTTTAAATTAGGTTGGCAGTCTCCATCATTTATTTTATTTGAAGCTTTGGGATAATAATGGAAATATAGATGTAAGCCAAAGACCGGTTAAAATTTTGACTAGCCTAAATTTCATTAAGGGGGAGTTTAGATGGAAGAAAGAAAAGTAAAAATTGCCGGTATCCAAATGCAGTCAGTCATGGGAGATGTAAAATACAATCTTCAAAAAGCAGAACACTTTTTGGAAAAGGCGGGCCAAGAAGGAGCCCAAATTGCCTGTTTACCGGAACTTTTCTATAGCGGTTATCATCTTCAAAAAGAGGAATTTCTTTCGGTGGCAGAAAAGCCTGACGGAAATTTATTTAATGCTTTAAGCAAATTAGCTAAGGATAGAGCCATGTATATTATTGCCCCTTATCCGGAAAAAACCGATGATCCCGAGGTTATTTACAATTCAGCCATGGTCATAGATGACAAAGGAAATTTAATTGGCAATATGCGCAAGGTTTATTTGTGGGGCAAAGAAAAAACGGCTTTTAAGGAAGGAAATAAATTTCCTGTTTATGATACCCCTTACGGAAAAATCGGTCTTCTAATTTGTTATGATGTTGAATTTCCTGAACCGCCCCGTATCTTGGCCCTGAAAGGCGCTGGAATAGTATTTGTACCTTCAGTTTGGAGTATAGGCGCCAAGCATCGTTGGGATATTGATTTGCCTGCCGCTTCGCTGTTTAATTTATATTTTACGGTGGGCGTCAATACTATCTGCGACGGAGCATGCGGGAACAGTAAAATTGTTAACCCCCGTGGAGATGTTTTAAAGGAAGCTTCTTTAGATAAAGAAGAAATCATTTCTCAAACCCTTGATTTAGCAGACATTTCCAGAATACGGTCCGTTATTCCCTATTTAAAGGATTTTAAGCCTGAGACTTTTTCCATGGATGCAGTAAAAAATTTCTAAAAACTACTAAATCAAGAAAGTAAAAAACGAGTAATCGCTAATTACAGAATATTCAAAATATATTTTCCTGTGCCTTTACATTCAGAGTTAGTCAAAAACTTAAATTGAGACACTAAAGGGAATGGAGGTGAAAAAAAATGGAAAGGGTGCCCATGTCCTCTTGGTTATTCATCATAATTCCGTCAATTATTACCTACATCTGTGCCATCAAATATTACCTTGGTGAAGACAAAGACTAAAAACAATCCAAATTGGGAGGTGTATTGAAAATGTTGCAAAATATAGAGGGTACCATCATCGTTTTTATGATTGTTTATTTAGCGGTTTTGTTAGGTATCGGTGTCTATACCACAAAATACATGAAAACACTGGAAGATTATCTGCTGGCCGGTAGAAGTCTTGGGCCTTGGGTTCTGGCCTTCACCTACAGCGCTACCGGAATGAGCGGATGGCTTGGCTTAGGCTTTGCAGGGTATACCTATGAAACAGGTTTTGAAGGCGTATGGACTATGGTTCCCAGCGCCACTATCGGCATTTTGCTTTGCTTTACAGTTGTGAGCCAGGTTATCCGGCGTTACTCACTTAAAGCCAATGCTTTAACGGTACCGGATGTATTGGAGCACCGTTATTATGATAAATCAAGAATAATCAGGCTGGTGTCGGCAATTATCATTTTTGCCGCTGCTATTGCTTATGTAAACGGACAGTTGGTTGCAACGGGAAAAGTATTTAGCACATTACTAGGCTGGGACTATACTTACTCAATCGTCATTTCAGGAGTAGTTTTTATGGTCTATACCATGCTGGGAGGTTTTTTAGCCGTATGTTGGACTGAAATGATCCAAGGTACTTTAATGGTCATCGGCTCATTGCTTGCCGGCTTTTTCGCCTTATCTTTCAGCGGAGGATTGGGGGAACTATCGGTCAATTTAGCAGCGATACCACCTATTGACCCCAAATTTGTATTAACTCCCTTTGCTTCCCTGCCTGTTATAATCTTTGGTATTACCCTGTTCTTGGGGGATGGCATTTTCTCCTGGTTAGGCCAGCCTACATTGATGGTACGTTATATGGCTGCAAAAAGCACCAGAACACTACGCATTACCGCACTGATTGCCGTCTTTATCCAATCCATTCTTTTTTACGGTATTTTCCTTGCTGCCTTAGCCATGAGAGCAAAGTTTCCAACCCCTGATTTGTTACCAAGAGGCGGTGATATGGAGACCGTCATAATTCAATTCTTTACCATAGCCGCTCACCCCATTTTTGCAGGAATATTTTTGGGCGGACTTCTGGCGGCCATTATGTCTACTGCAGCATCATTATTGATATCAGGAACCTCAACCATTGTAAATGATATTTATTCGAGAATAATTAATCCTAATGCTTCGCAAGAGAAGCTGGTATTTATGAGCCGAGTAGTAACTGCCATAATAGGCTGTCTTGGCTTAGCTCTTTCCCTGCGGGGAGGCTCTGTATTATGGATTTCTTGGTTCGGTTGGAATACCTTAGGTTTATTTGCGGCTCCTGTTATTTTAGGCCTTTGGTGGCCAAGAGCAACCCGCGAAGGAGACATTGCCGGGCTTGTCGGCGGTTTTCTGACAATGCTGTTATGGGATAAATTGGGATTGAACCAGTATATATTCCAAGCTTTTGCCGCCGGAGTAGTTGCATTTTTCTTTACGGTTATTGTGAGTTTGCTTACTAAAGAACCGCCCCAGGAAATTCAGGATGCAGTTCGATCTATTCATTTCAAGAATCAGATAAAGGATTATTCATCGGGATCTGTTCTTGATAATAAAGTTTCGTAAAATCAGCCGGATTAACAATCGTCATCCGTAACAAAGACGGGTGACGATTGTATTATCAGCCCTTGAAGCAGTATTAAGGAGGGAATAATATGCCTCTAATAAAAAAAATACCAAGCAGCATTAATACAGAATCAATGCAAAAAATATTAAATAAATTTGCCCGTAAACAACTGCGTGTCAATAATTATGAGCTAACAGCCGATGACACCATATTTTATCCTTATTATATAGTTTCATTAAAAGGGAAAATTAAGAGGGCTTTTAATCTCCCGGACAGACAAATACCCTTAATTTATATAATCGATGGGGTAGAGGGCAAACTGTATAAATTAGCCGGGATTCCGGAAATTATATCCGAAGATTACCCTGCAACACGTTTAATACCCCTGGAAATTAGCAATGAAGAAGCGGAGAAAAAAGCGGAAGCTTTTGCTCTAACATATCTAAGACGCGCCTTTCGCTCTTTCTGGGTTCCTGTTGTTGAACTTCAAAAAACCGAACTGGTTTATATACCTCTTCATATCCAGACGGTAACATCAAATGAAAAAAAATATAAGTTAACTGTTAACGGTTTTACCGGAGAAATCAATATTGACCAAAAGGGTTTGGGCATATGCCGGCGAAATATTTACAAATAAAGATGAGTTGAATTAATTTGGGTGTATATCAGTGAAGAATAATACTATCCAGCTGCATTTAACCAATTTTATCAGATGGTTAAAACTACCCCGCAGGTTTGAACAACTGGCACCTATTCTCATTGCTGCTTCAGGAATTTTTGAGATTAATCCCCAAGGTACGGAAATACGTTTTGCCTTAAGCAGCATTGCCATTATCTTTTATATGTTGGTTTCTCCGACAACTTCCACTTTGCGGACGGGGGCTCAGGTTGGCTGTTACCTGTTAATAGCACGCATAATTATTCACTCCTATCCAACCATGACAACCGGTGTTCTTTGGCACAACCTGATAGATCAGATCCCCGGCTCTCTATACTATTTTTTGTTAGGAGCAACTTTTTGGGCGCTAAATATTCAAAATATTTTAGACAACCCATCAAAACTTGCCGCAATCGTATTACTGGCCGATATAAGCGCTAATATCATTGAACTATTAATCAGAGAAGGAACAGTCGGCTTGACCTTAAAAGAATTGCAAATCCTTGTAGGCGTTATTGCCATTCGTGATTTATGGGTTATAGCCTTATTTTTGCTGGTTCGTTTTAAACAGATGATTTCTGAACATAATCAAAAAAAAAGCCAGCTGGAAAAAACTTTGATGTTAGTATCCGGGCTTTATGGCGAAGCAATCTATCTCAAAAAAACCATTGAAGCTACGGAAAATGTAATGTCAAAAAGTTATTTCGTATATAATCTATTAAAACAGATAAATCCGCCGGAAAAGGATTCTTTACAGAAGAAAATAGAAACGGCTCAATTATCATCTTTAGAAGTAGCCCAGCAAGTTCATGAGATAAAAAAAGATGCAAAGCGTATTTTATCCGGAATGTCTAAAATAATTGATATTGATGCCCATGGACAAATTATGAGATTCTCAGACTTAGTGGCACTGGTAATAAAAAGTAATGAAAAAATTATTCAGAATCAAGGTAAAAACATTAAGTTTATCGCTACTATAAAAGATGATCCAACAACCCCCCATGTTTCTGCGGTTCTAAATATTCTAAACAATCTTATTTCAAATAGTATTGATGCCATACCAAAAGAAGGATTTGTTGAGATTATTGTTGCCAGACATAAAGACACTATAACCCTTGCTGTCATAGATAACGGTACAGGTATTCATCCCCAAGATTTGCAATATATTTTTCGGCCTGGTTTTACCACTAAATATAACCATTTGGGGCAAGCGTCAACCGGTATTGGACTTTCCCATGTTAAAGCCATCGTAGAACAATTGCATGGCACCATTGAAGTTTCGACTTTAGACAATACTTGTTTCAAAGTATTTTTACCTAATTCCATTCTGGGGGATAATCATGATGAACAAGTGTAGGTTTTTTCTTGTTGATGATGACCCGGCTTGCTGCCGTATGCTTGGTACAATTATCGAGCAAAGTGAATTAGGAACTGTAATTGATATTAAACACAGCGGCATTGGAGTGGTTGATTCAATTTTAAACGCTAACCCTGACATTGTGATTCTTGATTTACTGCTTCCCGGTATGGATGGTATTAGTATAGTAGCTGAGCTTAGAGCAAAGGGTTTCTGCAATGGAATTATTATGATCTCCCAAGTGGAGAAAAAACATATGATTGCTCAAGCGTATCAGATGGGGGTTGAGTTCTATATTAATAAACCTATCAACAAAATTGAAGTGTTATCAGTAATTACCAATGTATTATATACTCAAAAGCTGAAATTTTCCTTAAAAGTCGTGCATGATTCCATTAATGCCTTGGTTATTCCCCAATATATATCCAATCCTGCACCAAAACAACCCTTTGAGTTAAAGCATTGTGCACTGGAAATATTGTCAGACATGGGAATTTCGGGAGAACCGGGAAGTTATGATTTGGTCCGGATAGCTGAGTTTTTATGGGACAATAAATTAAGCAAAAACGAGCCTTTGCGATTTAGAAATATTTTTGAAGGGATAAGTACGCCAGGCAAAAATACACCTAAAGATATTAAAGCCATAGAACAACGGGTACGCCGGGCAGTCAAGCAGGCAATGACCAATATCAGCGCTTTAGGATTAGAAGACTTTCAAAATCCCATTTTCGAAAGATACTCCCATCGCTTCTTTGATTTTAATGAAATAAGAAGAAAAATGAGGGAATTATCGGGAAAAGAAACTTCCAATAACGCCAAAATTGACCTTCGCAGATTTATCAACGCATTTTTAATTGAAATCCGCTCTAGAAAGGAAATTAGCTGAGTGGAAACCCCAAAAATAAGAGGACGGTTTATCAGGTCGCAAACCGTCCTCTTACTTTGTAAACTCTTCCAAGCTAATTCAACATAATATTACATTGCCGAAGGTATTTGGATAACGGCTTTAAAAAGATCTCCGTCAATCTCAATATCAAAGCTCCCATTCTGAATTTCGACAAGACTTTTGGCAATGGATAAACCCAAACCGCTTCCCTGAGTACTTCTGGATTCATCCCCTCTTTTAAACCGCTCCATTAGTTCTTCAGCGGAAATGTTTAACTCATAGGCGGAAATGTTTTTCATGACCAGTTTAACCTTATTCCCCAGATTTTCTATATCAATATATACTCTGGAGCCGGTAAGGGCATATTTAAAAATATTGGATAACAGGTTTTCAATGGCTCTCCACAAAAGCTTTCCGTCCGCTGTTACCAGCACCTTTTCTTTAGGATAATTAACCTTAAAGTCCAGTTCCCGTTCTTGAATTTTATCGTTAACTTCACCTAATCCCTGGGTAATCAACGATACAATATCAATTTTTTCAAGGTTTACCAGTACATTGCCGCTGGAGGCCTTGGAGGCTTCGAATAAATCATCGGTGAGTATTTTTAATCTTTGGGCTTTTTGCTCTATTATTTCAATATATTCTTCCATCTTTCTTTGATCCTCTTCATTCTTTAATAGATCAACATAGGTAATAATGGAAGTCAGGGGAGTTCTTATGTCATGGGATACGTTAGTAATAAGCTCCGTTTTCAGCCTTTCGCTCTTTAGTTCATTGGCCACGGCATTTTTTAAACCATCGGTAATACTGTTGATATCAGCGGCCAATTTGGCCAGTTCACCGGTACCCTTAATTTCTATTTTATGCTGGAGATCCCCTTCCTTTACCCTTGCCAGTCCTTCCTTAATAGCCTGATACTCTTTAACTTTCTTCAAGGCCAGCCACAAAGCAATCCCTATGGTTATTGGAAAGATGAAAAAGGTTAAAGCCACCAGTAAAGGATAGCCCACTACCACTACGGCAATTTTTATTCCAATGCTTCCGCTGTCGTATATTTCTTTAAGGAATTTGAAAAATTTAGCAAAAAGGGTAAAGATAATAGTGTGCTTTATAAATGTTCCGTTTTTTATGTGTTTTACCAGGGATAAAACTAATATTAACCCTAAAGTGCCTATTAACAAAGTGATGGGAAAAATACCCTGCAGATATTTATTTCTAAATACAAGATTATCCATTAAAACAAACCATAAAAAAATTAAGGAAAAACACATTGCCGCATTGACATCGTTATAAAGCTTATCAACCACATTTAAATGAACTTTCTTTTCTCCAAAGAACCTTCTGCCTATGATAATAATGAGATAGATAAAGGCTATTATAAACCCTGCCAAAAAGCCCATTAATTTATAAAAGTAATCAGTTGCTATTTCCTTTTTGTTTTCCCACTCTTCCATTCTTGGCTTCAAAAATTCATCGGTATAGGCAATATACAAAGCTGTCTCTGTTTTGGAAATATTATTGCCCTGCGGCCAATTAATCCGGTGGTAGTAAGAATTATCCCTTATTTCCGCCGGATATACCCCTTCTTCTTCCTTATCAAAAATCAGGTAGGAAGGATGGGTTTTAAAAAAACTTTTATCAATATTGGGGCTATTGGTAAACTGGTTTTCACCGTTCTTCCCAAAGTAATATATTCCTTTATATTCCCCTATCCTGCGCAGAGCGGAATTAAATATCTCCAAATCCTCAGCAATTAATCGTTCTTTGACCCGTTCAATATTATCTCCATAGATTTCTTCAAATTTTTGATAATTCTGCTCATGGTTTAATTCGGGGTTATATCCTTCCCAATAATTACCAATAAATTTCTCATAGAGAATATTTTTTTCCCTTTGTATTTCCTCTTCACTAATGGTATTGCCGGCTAAAATATTTTCTTCGCTTTTGTATTCCAACAAAGTTGTTAATAAACTAACTATCCGGCTACTGTCATTTATAAACTTTTCACTATGATAATAGCTTTTTTCAAAAGTAATAGCAAAATCTCCGTTACCTAAGATCATAATATTTAAAAATACCGTAATGGCACCGGTAAAGCACAAAATGGTAATGATAAAAACCATAACTTTGGTAAATTTGCCATGACTATAATTTCTCGATTTTATATCCAATCCCCCACACCACCTTCAGGTATTTTGGCTCTTTCGGATTTATTTCAATTTTTTCTCTGATTTTTCGAATATGGACGGCCACGGTATTTTCAGGGTTAAAAGCCGTTTCCTCCCAAACCCTTTCATATATTTCATCGATGGAAAAAACCCGGCCGGCATTGGCGGTAAGAAGCTTTAAAATTTTATACTGCACCGGAGTAAGTTTTACTTCTTCGCCGTCCACCGTAACAGTCTTACTTTCGTCATCTACAACAAGACCACCGCTTTGAAAAACATTGTTCTTATTCTGCAGGCCTCCTAAAGCGGTATATCTTCTGAGCTGGGATTTTACCCTGGCGATTAATTCTAACGGATTAAAGGGCTTGGTCATATAATCATCTGCCCCCATATTCAGACCTAAAATCTTATCGGTGTCTTCAGATTTGGCTGAAAGCATGATAACGGGGATATTTTTTTCTTCCCTGATTTTCATGGTAGCCCTTAAGCCATCCATTTTGGGCATCATAATATCCATAATAATAAGATGGATCTGGTTCTCCTCAATCACTTTCAATGCTTCCAGGCCATTGGTGGCCTTATAGACTTTATATCCTTCGTTGGTCAAATAAATGGAAATGGCCTCCAATATTTCTCTATCATCATCGCAAACCAGAATATTCAAGAAGAATCCCCCCATCCTTTTAATCTGTACAAATTATATCACACCCTTTCCAAATGCTTTAGGGTCATAATAGCATGCAAATCTTAACAACTTCTCAATAAAATTCTTAAGATTTTCTTAAAAAAACAAAGCGACCATCAATTTGGTCGCTTTAGCTTGTTGACAAACCATATTTATTATCAACGAAAAGCTAGCTTAAACAATAATAAGGAATGAACTCGGTGGCTTCGGGAATTATCAAAACTCCCCTGCACTTAATTGAAAATATAGTTACGTTCTTAATTATTCTTTTATTTATATTTATTATTTTTTATTTAAAAGATACAAAATTAATAGTTTCAATTAAGTGCCGGATTAAACAAATGATAATTCTAATCCTCAGCCACCTGCGTTCATTTTATTCAGTCTCGCTAAAGCTTTTCTTATGATAATAAATCTCATAGCTTTATTATTGCAAATATTTATTTATTAATAAATTTATCAACAGTCTAAGCTATGCAAACCAACGGTCGCCAATTAACCTCATTTCAGGCCGGGAATTAATCCAGTTCACTTGAACCGGCGTCTCCAAAAAGTCGGAAAGGTTGGCACCGGTCAACACTTCTTTTGCTGTTCCTGCCGAATGGACCTTTCCCCTCTTTAACATTAAGACCTTATTGAAAATAGGCAATATCTCTTCAACCCGGTGGGTTACATAGATAAGGGCCGGCGCCTCGGGCTTAAGGCTTAATTCACTGATGGTTGCCAACAGTTGTTCCCTGGCCAAAATATCCAGACCGGTACAAGGCTCATCCAAAATTAATAACCGGGGATTGTTAATAAGGGCTCTGGCAATGATAACCTTCTGTTTTTCGCCCTGGGACAATGTCCTGTAGGGCAGGTTAATCAGCTTGCCGCAGGCCAAACTGACCAGTAACGCTTTAGCTTTTTCCACATCTTCTTTTTCCGGAGTATGAATTAGCCCGATGGTGGCATATTTCCCGCTCAATACAATCTCCAGGGCAGTCTCGTTTTTGTAGAGATTTTCTTGCAGGGATGAACTGACCCAGCCGATTTGCTTTCGCAATTCCTGCAGGTTGCATTTGCCAAATCTATTGCCCAGTACGGTAACCTCACCGGACGATGGATAGATGTAGCCGTTTATTATATTTAAAAGGGTAGTCTTTCCGGAACCGTTTAAACCCATTACGGTCCAATTTTCCCCCTCCTCAACCTGCCAAGTGATGTTTTGCAGAATATAGTTATTTTCCCGCCTCCACGAGACATTTTCCATTTGGATAATCATAGCATCCTCCTGTTTTTGAAACAATAATTTTTCTCTCACTATTATATAACACAATTTGAGCGTGGTTTCCAGCCCTTAGAATAACCTTTTTGATTAATAATTTCTTCTGCCTTTGCAAATAATAACCTCTGTTAGAACAAAATACTATCAAAGGAGTGGTTTTTTATGGCTGCAAATCTTGGAGCCCATGAAGTAATGGAGCTTCATGAAGTCCTCTGTAATTGCATTAACGGGATTAACCAAATGGAGCTTCTCCGGCCCCATGTCAACGACCAGCAATTAAGCGCCATACTGGATAAGCAAGTTCAATTCATGACCCAGGAATACAATAATCTGGTTCAGGCTCTAAACGCCGGCGGCATTAACATAGGTACACCATACCAGGCTCCGAAAATTGCTCAGCCAAAGTACGGTCTTCAGCAGCCCCAACCCCAAAGTCCCAATACTTCGCCCAGCCAACTGGATGATCAGGACATCTCCGGCGCAATGTTAAGCTATCACAAGTCCTCTGCCATCATTAAAACCATGGCTGCTCTAGAATGTGCCGACCCCAATCTCAGAAGAATGGTTCAGCAGAGTGCCGTCAACTGTTCGGAAATGGCCTATGAAGTATGGCAGTACATGAACCAAAAAGGATATTACCAAGTTCCCACAATGAAGCAGATGACTACCAATACCATGATTCAATCCTATACACCGGCCAATATTAATCAAGGTGACCAAAACAGGATGATGATGAATAACCCCCAAATAAATCCCCAGATCAATGTTCAACAAAGGCCCATGTAAATGGGAACTTCAAAAGCCCCTGATATTTCAGGGGCTTCAGCTTGTTGATAAACCAACAATTATCAAGGCTACGCCGGCTTAAACAAGGTCAAGAAATGAACTCGACGGTGATAATTCAGGGGCGTTATTCCGATAACAGCCGTTTTTCACCGGTAAGACTCTTTATGGGAGCGATATTTTGGGTAACCTCCAGAGTCCCTACATACTCACCTTTTTCGTCCCTTACGGCAAAATACCTTATTAAAACAAAGGCATCGCCCATTTTAATCCAGAAATCTTCATGGTCTTTTTTCCCCGCTTTTAAGTCCTCTACCAGTTTTTCCACTATATGCACACTGGCCGGGGGATGACAGTTTTCAACTTTGCGGCCGATTATGGATTTGGTCCGGGCAAAAATTCGCTCCTTGCCCTGGGAGAAGTATTTTACCACCCCGTCTTTATCAACGAAGGTAATATCCACGGGCAAATGATTAAAAATCAGGCTGATTTCTTTTGGAGTCAAAATCCCTGTTTCAAACTTAAGATAGCCATGGGTCGACAGCTGCTCTTTGGGCTTTTCCTCCTGCTCCACATTAACATTTGCCGGGCGCCATACACCTTGGGGTTCTACTAAACAGTAGCCGATTTCATCGCTGTCTTCGGCTATGGCCAGCCATTCATCCTCGGAAAAGGTTTCTAAAACCATGGGGAAAAGAATATTCTCTTCTTTAAAAATCATGTCCTTTACTTTTTTTATAGCCTCGTTGAAACCGCTAACAATTCCTTCTTTATCTCCCTGGTATTGGGTCAATTCATTTCTTAATTCTTTGAGCATGGCCCTTATTTCGTCGTCAACGCCCCACATTACTTTGGGCGGCGCCGTTACCCCATACTTTTCCATAAAGGGAAAGACCAGATTTTCTTTGCGACTGTAATGCTTGTCAATATCCAAAAGCAGATTTAAATGCTCCAAAAGCTTTAGAACATTTTCCCGGTCATCCCTGGTTTTGAAATCTTCCAGGGCTGGGATGATTTTTTCGTCGATTAATTTTTCAATAGCCCTGTTTTCCAGCTTAAAGGTATGTATGGGGTGGCCCGGCTGTTCCTCCGGTTTTTCCGCCCGGTGGATTTCTTCTATGGAGCCCTTAAAAAGGCTGGCATGAACGTCACACAACCTTTGGATTTCCTCCACCGGCATTCCTTCCCGGATTAAAGCCTGCTCCAGTTCGGAAATTTCGTTTACCGAAACACCTTTAAAGGTTTGTTCAAACTTGAGTTTGACTTCCTCTATGCTTTTTCCTTGATGCAGTTCCCTGATAATCTCCTTTAATATCTTTTGGCGGTACTCCCGATTGTTTATTATTTCCGTCACATTTTTCCCTCCCGGCTTAGTTTTTCAATTATCTTCCTGTTAATATGGAACCATTGTCTTTTGTTTATCCCCTCTATATTAATCCTGAATTTCCTTGTATAGTATTTGTCCCCTAAAGCCGGATTATGACTTTGTCCCTCCTTTTTGCCGCAAAAAAACCCTGCACTTATAAATGCAGGGCTTTACAGCACTTTTACCTTTGTTTTCCCTCAGGCCAACACTCTACATTCTTCAATCCTTTAATGCTGTTGGCGGTAAAAACGGGATTTTTACCTCTATTTTTCTGCTCCTGATAATCTTTTAAGGCCAGAAAAGCAATGTTGCCCAAAAGCATAATGGCAATCAGGTTAACTATGGCCATAAGACCCATGATTAAATCAGCCATATCCCAAACAATCTCAATTTTGGCCAAAGAGCCAAATAATACCATGCCGAGAACAATTACTCTATATATTAATAACCAGTTTTTATTGCCATTTATAAACTCAATATTAGTTTCTCCGTAGTAGTAGTTGCCGATAATTGAGCTAAAGGCGAAAAGAAATATACAAATGGCTACAAAACTGCTTGCCCATGACCCCACCTGGGAACTAAGGGCTACTTGGGTTAATTCAATTCCCGTTAAATTATCAATAGTGTAGGCACCGGATAACAGGACAATAAAAGCCGTAGCGCTGCAAATCAATAAGGTATCGGTAAAGACACCCAAGGTTTGAATGAGCCCTTGTTTGACCGGATGGCTGACATCGGCTGTAGCGGCAGCATTGGGCGCACTGCCCATTCCGGCCTCATTGGAAAAAAGACCCCGTTTAATCCCCATCATCATTGCGGCGCCGATGCCGCCGCCTACAGCCGGTTTTAATCCAAAAGCACTGGTAAAAATCAAGCCTAATACTGATGGAATAAGAGTAATATTTTTAATCACCACAAATAAAGCTACCAGCAAATACAATACGGCCATTACAGGAACAATTACCTGGCTGGATTTGGCCACTCTCTGTATCCCGCCGAAAATAATGATCCCGGTAATAGTCACTAAAAATAAACCCATGGCCATCTTATTAATTCCAAAGGCCTGTTCAAAGGCTAAGGCGATTGTATTGGCTTGAACGGAGTTAAAAACAAAACCGAAACAAAGGGTAATTAAAACTGCAAAGAGGACGCCCATCCAGCGCATGCCCAAGGCTTTTTCCATATAATACGCCGGTCCTCCGCGAAATCCGTCTTTATCCTTTACTTTATAAATCTGGGCTAATGTACTCTCCACAAAACTGGAGCCGGCTCCGATTAACGCAATTAACCACATCCAAAAAACAGCACCGGGGCCTCCGGTGGCAATGGCTATAGCCACCCCGGCAAGGTTTCCCGTACCTACCCGGGAAGCGGTACTTATGCAAAAAGCTTGAAAGGATGAAACCTTTTTTGAGGTTCTTGACCCGTTCAAAGAATCTCCGGCAGTATCCCCTAAAAGCCGCAGCATTTCTCCAAATAATCTAAACTGAACAAAATTGCTTTTTACGGTAAAGTATAAACCTAAAACAATCAGCATAGCAATGAGAATATATTCCCAAAGGATGGTATTGCCAAATGATATTAACTTATGCAAAACATTCAACATTAAAAGTTGCCCCTTTCTTTTCAATTAACAACACGGAGTATATTTTAGCATTATCTAATTAAATATGTCTCTGGAAATATTACACAAAAAAATCCGGTATTTAGGGAAAATACCGGATTCATTTAAACAACTGCAGTGCAGTATAATTCAATCTTCAAAAGGAAAAAGTCAGACAGTTTTTTTATTCGGAAAAGAAGGCCTCGACTTTATGGATGGCTTTAGGCAAGGCAAAGACAACAACCCTGTCATTAGGGAGTATATAATCACTACCGGTAGGGATGAATACATCATGGTCCCGATAAATGGAACCGATAATGGCTCCTGTAGGGAAATTCAAATCCCGCAGATATTTGTTCACGACTTTGGAATCTTCGCTTACAGCCAATTCAATCATTTCCGCCTTATCACCGCTTAATAGCGAAACGGAAATAATATGACCTCTGCGGATAAATTTCAGGATTGCCGAGGCTGTTATCAACCGGGGACTTACGGCCACATCGATTCCTACCCTTTCCACCAATGGCAAATAATCGGACCTCCGGATTTGGGCAATGGTCTTTTTAACTCCCAGGTGTTTAGCCAAAAGTGAAACCAGCAAATTTAACTTGTCGTCTTCCGTTAAAGCCACAAAGGCATCCACTTGCCCGGCCCCTTCTTCTTTTAACAGGTCTATATCAGAACCGTCGCCATGCAACACCAGGGTAGTATCCAGGCTCTTGGAAATTTCCTTGCACCTTTCCAGTTTCTTTTCTATGATTTTTACATTCATTCTTTTGGCTTCCAAAAGCTTGGCCAGGTAATAACCAATCCGGCCGCCGCCCAAAATCATGACATTCTTGGTTTTTGCCCGTTTTTTGCCCATATATTTTTCAATATCAACCATATCGGTGGTTTTGGCTAAAAGAAAAATGATATCACCCTTTTTAATTATGTCATTACCTCGGGGGATAATCATTTTTTCATCCCGCAATATTGCAACAATAACAAACCGATAAGGTATATTCAAATCTTTGAGGTGTTTATTTATAACCGGGGCCGTATCATCTATTTCCAGCTCCAGCATCTGAATTTTGCCATCGGCATAATATTCAACATCCAGGGCTTCAGGAACATCGATTAACTGGGAAATTTCCCATGCCGTTACCTTTTCCGGATTTATCAACAGATCGATTCCTAAAACACTGCTTTTCGTCAGAAGATTGTTATCGGCATACTCGGGGTTTCTGACCCTGGCAATGGTTCGGGGTACACCGTATTGTTTGGCTAATATACAGGCAATCATGTTTAATTCATCATATTCGGTTACGGCAATTAGCAAATCGGCGTTTTTGATATCAGCTTCCTCCAGGACCTGAGAACTGGCCCCGGTGCCGTTAATAACCTGAACATCAAGATTCTCCTGTACAATTTTGCAGCGTTCTTCATCTTTTTCGATAATAACTACATCGTGGTTTTCATTGGATAAAATCTGCCCGATATTAAAGCCAACTTTACCGGCTCCGATTATAATTGCCCTCATATATTTTCACCTCACGAAAGGTACTCAATAAGGGTTATATTAACATTTTTTTTTAAAATGTCAATCGCGGAATATATAAATATTATTTTTTCCAAAAAGCCGGACTGATTAAGACTAAAACGGTGTAAATTTCCAAACGCCCTAAAAGCATTAATAATGCCAAGACATATTTTCCTAAAGCCGGTATGACTTCGAAATTTTGTCCCGGACCAACCAGTCCCAATCCTATTCCACCATTGGTCAAGCTGGCAATTACGGCGGTAAAGGAAGTCAGCAGATCCAAACCCAGTAAAGATAAGATAATGGTTCCTAGAAAAGTCAATAAAATGAAAAGGAAAAAGTAGGTTAAAACATTGATTAATAGCTGCTCTTCAACCTTTTTCCCATCCATCTTTAAATAAAGAATAGCTCTGGGATGAATGGATTGCCTTAATTCGGAAACACATTGTTTAAGTAAAATTAAATATCGCCCAACCTTAATAGAACCGCTGGTTGAACCCATACAGCCTCCGACAAATAACAGGGCAATAATCAAAGCTTGGGCAAAATATGGCCAGCTTTCGTAATCATTAATGGTAAACCCGGTAGTTGTCATGGCGGAAATTATATTAAAACCGGCTAAGGTCAGGGCCTCAAATATTTTTAAATCTTCAACCAAAATAAGATGCACCGTCAGAATCAAAATAAACAGCAAAATTATCTTGGTGTACAGTCTGAAT
>JAAXZE010000059.1 GCA_012720075.1 Clostridia bacterium | reverse complement strand
CAACGGGAGCATAAAAGCCCTGTATGATTCTTAATTAATAGCCACATTTTTATATTTAAACTGTAAACCGCTTGGATCCATAGGACCGGGACGGAAGGTGAGTTGACAATGGGTTTATTATGCCTTCTGGATTCTTATGTCCGGAAGGCTTTTTGTTTACCGGCCTCTTGGATGGTCCGGAAAGGAGTGGTAAAAAGTACGTTAACCATAAAAAAAGAATAGGTTGACAATATTATTATCCCTATATATAATCAGAACAGAAAGTTTTCCTGTAAGAATTTCACTCTTTATAAACGGTGGCTACAGAGGCTGCAGTTATAAAGGCTGAGTTGAGTTTAATTATATTTCTACAGTGCTACAGCTTTTATTAAAGGTTGAGGTTTTGCTTTGCTAGGTTAAGGTTGAGAATTCACACTAACACACTATTTTTTACTGAAAACTGGACACGGGCCATGAAATTTAACTCGAAAATTCAGAATATCCCTGTCACTAAAAGAGGAGTGTCAACCCATGAAACTTTCTGTTCGGGAAATGATTTTAACGGCCTTTTTTGCTGCTTTAATGACAATAGGAGCTTATATTTCCAAGGTCTGGCCCCCTGATGTGATCCCTTTCAGTATATTACCGATGCTAGCTATGTTGGCCGGTGTGATCCTGGGGCCAAGATTAGGGGCTTTAAGCATGGTTATTTACCTTTTGGTGGGTTTAATCGGTATTCCTGTTTTTGCCTCACCCCCCTATGGCGGTTTCACATACATTTTTAAACCTACTTTTGGCTTTGTGGTCAGCTTTATTGTTGGGGCTTATGTAGCAGGCAGCATAGTACACCAAAAGGATAGACCCGGCTGGGGCACATTTATCAGTGCTATGTTTTTAAGTACCATTGCTATGTATGTGCTAGGTTTGCCTTGGATGTATTTGGTCTTTAACTTCTATGTCGGCCAGGCTATGACCTTGGCTCAAGTTTTTATGATGATGGCTGTATATTTAGTTTTAGATTTTGTAAAAGCCATGATTGCTGCGTTGACAGGCAAAATTCTATTTGAACGATTGAAGAATCAGGTGAACGCAAAAGCATGTAACTGCAAGTAACGGTTAGATTTAGCCATGAAGAGTTGGGGATAATAATAAACCCAGCTCTTTTTTTCCGAGTTTAATGTTGGATTATTAGATTTAACAGACAGATTAGGAGGAATATTAAAATGGAGAATGTAAACAGTCGTCTTGGGACTAAAAAAATGGTTATTGCCGGTATGCTGGGAGCTATTACTATTGTGCTGGGAGCCACAGGCTTAGGTTTTATTCCTGTTCCCACTCCTGCAGGCAAAGCAACCATTATGCATATTCCGGTGATCTTGGCAGCTATTTTGGAGGGACCGGTAGTAGGGGCCTTAACGGGCCTGATTTTTGGAATTTATAGCTTCCTTACTCCCTCGGGGGTTATTCCGGCGGACCCCATTGTAAGAATTTTACCCAGAATTTTTATCGGTATTTTTTCTTATTATACCTATTGGATTTTTAAAAAGAATACAACTATCGCCTCAGCAGCGGCCGCCATTGTGGGAACCCTGACCAATACTATTGGTTTTTTGGGTTTAGCGGTTTTAATAGGATATATGCCCTTGGAGGCAGCTTACTTTATAGTTGCCACCCATACTGTTTTTGAAGTATTAATTGCTATTCTGATAACTGTTGTGCTGGTCAAAGTATTAAAGAAAAACAGGGAAATATTCTAGATTTTTTAGAGAGAAGGTGCCTAAATTGCTGTTGGCCTTTGATATCGGAAATACCAATATGGTAATCGGTGTTTTTAAAGGGAGAGATTTGGTTATCTCCTGGCGTATTGCTACCGACCGGCAAAAGACTGCCGATGAATATGGTATTTTGATGCAAAACTTATTTTATTTTCATAAAATTGACCATCGGGAAGTAAAGGATATTATCATGTCCTCAGTAGTTCCTCCTATTATGGGTTCACTGGAAGAAATGGCCAAGAAATATTTCAATAAAAAACCTTTGGTTGTCGGGCCTGGTATTAAAACCGGCATGCCTATTATGTATGAGAATCCCCGGGAAGTAGGGGCCGATAGGATTGTGAATGCCGTTGCCGGCTATGAAAAATACGGTGGGCCGTTGATAATCGTTGATTTCGGTACTGCTACAACTTTCTGCTGCGTTTCTGCCAAAGGGGAGTACCTTGGGGGAGCTATTGCTCCCGGTGTCAACATAGCAACGGAAGCTTTATTTCAAAAAACCGCCAAGCTTCCTAAGGTGGAGTTGGTAGCCCCGAAAAAGGTTATAGCCAAAAATACGGTAAATGCTATTCAGTCGGGGATAATGTTCGGCTATAGCAGTCTGGTTGACGGTATCGTTAAAAGAATGAAGCAAGAATTAGGGGAAGGCATAATTAAGGTTATAGCTACCGGAGGTATTGCCAACCTTATCGCCGATAATACGGAAACCATTGATGTAGTAGATGATCTCCTGACCTTGGAAGGTCTAAGAATTATTTATGAGAGGAATCGTTCTTATGGTGAACGGTAATCTGTCACTAACCAGTTGAGGTGTTTTTATTAATGCAGATAGGCAACGTAACAATTGATAATCCCGTTGTTTTGGCTCCTATGGCAGGTGTTACCGATAAGGCTTTTCGGATTTTGGCTAAAGAACAAGGCTGCGGTTTGGTCTATACCGAAATGGTCAGTGCCAAAGCCCTTACTTATAATAATAAAAGAACTTTTGACTTAATCGATTTGACTGACGAACAACCACCGATAAGTGTGCAATTATTTGGCTCTGAGCCCCAGATAATGGCGGAGGGAGCCAAAATAGCAGAGGCTTATGGTGCCAGCTTCATTGATATCAATATGGGTTGTCCTGTGCCCAAAGTAGTAAAAAACAGGGAAGGTTCCGCGTTGATGTTGGAGCCTCAATTGGCCGAAGCTATTGTGGAAGAGGTAGTAAAAAGTGTCAAGGTGCCCGTAACTGTTAAAATCCGGAAAGGCTGGGATGAAAACAACGTTGTGGCTGTAGATTTTGCCCGAAGGATGGAAGGGGCGGGAGCCTCTTTAATAGCCGTTCACGGCCGGACCCGCTGCCAAATGTACTCAGGCCGGGCGGACTGGGAGATAATTGCAGAAGTGAAAAAAAACGTAAAAATACCCGTCTTAGGTAATGGCGATATTTTTAAAGCCCGGGATGCTTTAGAGATGATGGAAAAAACCGGTTGTGACGGGGTGATGGTGGGCCGAGGAGCCATGGGCAATCCCTGGTTATTTGCCCAGATTATCGCTTTGCTAAACGAAGGCAAGGAAATTCCTCTCCCCAGTGTTGAGGATAGAATTTTAATGGCCATAAGACACGCCCGGTTAAGCGTTAAATATAGTGAGGAAAAAGTGGCCATTAAAGAAATGCGCAAGCATATCGGCTGGTACTTTAAGGGATTGCCCCACGGAGCAAGAATAAGGGATGCGGTCAATAAAGTCACTACTTTTGAGAAGTTAACCGATTTATTGTATGGTTATTTAGAAGAAGTAAATAATAGGCCCAGTGGAGACGGGGAGTAAAGGAAAATCGGTAATAATAAATAATGACAGAGAACGGCAGCAGCCGTTCTTTTTTGCTTAAAAAGAAAAAATTTTAATAATAAATTAACTTAATATGCATAAATTGCAAATTGTTGGCAATACTACTAACAAATACAAAAAAATGAGGAGGTATTATAATTAATATGGAGATTCAAACCTTATTAGAAAAAACCAGAGTAATGCACCAATTACTGCAAAAAGCAGCCAGCAATGCCCTGGATTTTGAGACTATTGCCAACGAATTAAGAGATGTTATAAATTGTAACGTCTACATAGTGGGTAGAAAAGGCAGGCTATTAGGGCAGTCGGAGATTGAAATTGACAGTCCTTTTAGCCCGGAAGATTTAGAAGGAAAACAATTTTCCGAGGAATGTACTCAATGGATATTTGCTTTTTCCCAAACTGAAATTAATTTGCGAAAAGGAAATTTCAATTGCATTTTAGCGCCCATTTTAAGCAGCGGCGAAAGATTGGGAACCTTGGTTTATACCAGAAAGGGACAGGCCTTTAACCCTGGCGAAGTTATTTTATGCGAGTATGGTTCCTCGGTAGCCGGAATGCAGATCATGCGGATTGTTAATCAAAAGATCGAAAATGAAGCCAGAAAAAAAACTGTTGTGCAATTAGCTCTGGAGGTACTTTCTTATTCCGAATTAGAAGCAGTTAAGTATATCTTCAATGAAATAGAAGGTAACGAAGGATTTTTAGTGGCCAGCAAGCTGGCGGAGCAATATAAGTTGACCCGTTCGGTGATTGTCAATGCTTTGAGAAAACTGGAAAGCGCCGGTGTTATCGATGCCCGTTCCTTAGGAATGAAGGGAACCTATATCAAAGTGTTAAATGATTACCTCTATGAAGAACTGGCCCAGGTGTGATACCACCGGTGGCTGAAGGTTAAGGCTAAGGCTGAGGTTTAAAATATTAAATTTTTCTTAACCTCAACTTGGTGTAGAAAAAGTTTTACTTAAAAAATAAACTGAGCCCAAAAGCTCAGTTTATTTTATGCCTGCGGCAAAGGTTAAACCATAGATGTTTTTAGCTCCGTTTTTATGCAGTGTTTTGGCACATTCTAAAAAAGTCGTGCCGGTTGTTAAGGTATCATCAATTAATAATACCGATTTACCCTTTATTTCTAACGGTTTTTCAACCTTAAAAGCATTGAGAAGATTTTTCCGGCGAGAGGCTAAATCAAGTCCGGTTTGATGAGGAGTATCCAATTGTCGAATTAATAATCGGTGGTTTACAGGGATATTGGTCCTCGCAGATATCCGGTTGGCAAGTAAGGCTGATTGATTAAAGCCCCGTTCTCTAAAACGATTTTTATGGAGGGGAACGGGAATTATTAAATCAATGGATTCTTTAAAGGGCATAAAATCCAGCATTAAATCTGCCAAAGCAGGGGTTAGCCATCCCTGCTTTTGAAACTTGAGAAGATGCAGGACTTCCCGATATTCTTCGTAATAAGGCACAACGGCAACATTGTATTTTACATATTGGGGCCAGGTCCGGCAGTTAGTGCAGACAACAGACGGGCTGCCAAAGCTGCCGCAACGGCGGCATTGCCCCAGCTTTTCTCTGAGTTTGGCCAGTTTTACCCGGCATTCTTGGCAGACCATTAATTTATCCATCTTTTTTTTACAAAAAGGACATATTCGGGGAGTGGGAAATATAAGTTCGGATATTATTGATAGAAAAGACACGGGCTGCCCTCCTTACCCTGGATAATTTCAAGGCATGCGGAAAACAGGGCAAGATAAAATCCTCTTGTAGTTTAATCTAGCAGAAAATTTAGTATATTAGTAGGGGTTTGATTAAGGTTTAATAATTAGTTATTTTGGTTAAGTTAATTATAAAGAGAATTAGCGGAAGTTAGGAGGATGGAAAATGGCATTGCTGAATGTAAAAGATATGCACGAAAGATTAATGTTATATAAAATGGTTCGACAGGTAGTGGAAAAAAGTAAAAACCACAGAATTAAACAGGGTCCATGGTTGTGTAATGTTTATTCAGGTAATAACAGGGGAGAAAAATAAAGAATTATTTTGAAAAATAATAAAGGGAAAATTCCAAATTGGGAGAATATAAAATCGAGAGGGGGGGATATTGGTGGAATTGCGTAATTGCCCTGAATGTGGGAAGATTTTTGCCTTTGTGGGCATTAATCTGTGTCCTAAATGTAAAGAGGAAGATGAAAAAGAGTTTATTAAGGTTAAAGAATATCTTTATAAAAATCCCAATGTGGGTATTTTTGAATTAGCGGAAGCCACGGAAGTGGATGAAGCAAAAATTGTCCGTTGGGTTAGAGAGGGACGTATTGAAGGAAAATATCCCGGAATGGTAGTATCCTGTGAACGCTGTGGTAAATCTATTTTCGAAGGAAGATTTTGTCCTTCCTGTTCCAATGAGTTGGCCCGGAGCTTTTCAGGTTCTCTAAATATAAATACTACAAAAAAACCTGAGCTTTCTAAAACCTCGGAAAAAGCAAAATTCCATATTAAAAGTATAAGAGATATCTAAATCTTTTTATTAACCTACCGATATATAAGGTAGGTTTTAATTTTTTGAGGTGGTGTTTTAATGAAGATTTATAACGTCCCAGGAGTAATAAAAGCATACAACCAAAAAAAGATCCAGCCTTTAAGCAAGACTTACAGTGTAGAAAGCAAAATGGATGAAATGCAAGTTTCCAGTGAAGCCCAGCTAATGAATAAAATCCTGCAAACAGCCAAAAATGCGCCGGAAATTCGGGAAGAAAAGGTTAATGAGCTAAAAAACGCCGTTAAACAGGGCAACTATAATGTATCGGCAGAAGATGTGGCTCAAAAAATGCTTAACGGCATCCTCTTCGATAAAAAAGGATAAAAATCTTTTGAGTTAAAAAATTTGTTTTGGTTGCAGCGCTACAGATTCCGTAGACAACGTAGAAACGGGACACGGGTCCTAAACTAAGCGGGTGATATGTTATGGAAGAATTAATTTCTATATTAAAAGAACAGGTAAAAAGCTATGAGCAATTATTAGAATTGGCTAAGAAGAAACAACAGGCTTTAATAGGCAATGATATTGAAGTTTTAGATAACCTGAATAAAGAAGAACACGGTGTTATTCTGGGGGCTACAAAGCTGGAAAAAAAACGTTTGGAAGTTATAAAGGCAATGGCCGGTATTTTTGGCAAAGGAATAGAAAGCTGGACTTTAAAAGAAATGACGGAAAAAGCGCCGGAGCCTTTTCAAGGTCCCCTCTCAGAGGTTTATCAAGAGTTAAACTCTGTAGTTGAACAATTGCAGAAAATTAATCAGGAAAATTCCAGCCTTATAGAACAGGCTTTAAAGATAGTTGACTTTACCATTAATACCATCACCCGGACTGAGCGGGAAGTAGTTTATCCGGAAAAAGACTCTAAAAATGTTAAACCGGTGAGCAGGATATTTGATTCCAAAGTCTGAAATCAAAGTTCTCTCCGATGAAAGGCAGGTAATACAGGATGCGTACGACTTTTTTTGGTTTAAATATAGGAGCAAAAGGTTTAGCGGCCCAGCAAAGGGCCTTAGATATTACCGGTCATAATATTGTCAATGCCAATACTGAGGGCTATACCAGGCAGAGCGTAGTCCTGCAGTCCGATTATCCTATTAAAACCGTTAATGGTTTTGTTGGTACCGGGGTAAAAATCACCGATGTGCAACGGATGAGGGATAATTATCTGGATTTGCAGTACCGGACGGAAAATAAAGCTATGGGTTACTGGAAATTCAAGGATAATACCTTACAAAAGATTGAGGTCATTTTAAATGAGCCTTCCAATGCCGGTTTAAGATCAACTTTGGATAAATTTTGGGCTGCCTGGGAAGACTTAAGCCGCACTCCCGAAAGTTCTGCCGTAAGAACAACCGTTATTGAAACAGGGCAGGCTGTTGTAGAGACTTTCAATCATATGGACCGGCAATTCCGGGAATTGCGGGATGATATTGATAATTCGATAAATGTCTACATCAGAGAAATTAACTCCATTGCCTCCCAAATAAGAGACTTGAACTATCAAATTGTCAAAGGAGAGGCCGAGGGGCCTAAAGCTAATGACTTGCGGGACAAACGGGACCTGCTTTTAGACCAATTGTCGGAGATTGTTGATATTGAGGTAGTTGAGGACAAGCGGGGTTCCATAAGTGTTACTATAGGCGGCCGGGCTTTGGTTTCAGGAAACGTAGTAAACCAAATATATGGTAAGCAGGATGTAAATAATGATAATCTGACAAAAATTATTTGGGCCGACGGAACTGAAGTTAGAATTAAAAGCGGTCTAATGAAAGGGATGCTGGAATCCAGAGATGAAATAGTAGTAGATTTTATGGCTAAGCTGGATAAAATGGCCTATAGTTTTGCTACCAAATTAAATGAATCCCACAGTCAAGGCTTTCATCTCCTGGCGGATACCGGTTTTATAACTGAAAATTATCAAGGTATTACCCTGGGGAATAAAATAGATTTTACTTCTTCCGTGACCCTGAATGGAACATTGAACCTCAAGATTAACGGTACTACTACTTCGGTTAGTGTTGATGGTACTTTTAACAGTGCCGATGAACTGGCGGACTATCTTAACGGTCAACTGGGAGCAGTAAATGCCAGGGTTTATAATGTTGACGGGGCCATAAAATTTGTCAGCGATAATGCCGAAATTGAAATTGTACATACCGGAAGTCCCGATGATATTGCTGAAGATTTGGGTTTCTATCAAAATCCTGGATCAGGTCAATATGACGTGATTGTAACAAAGATACCCAGCTTTTTTGTTGTAACAGATAAGAATTCGCCCTTTTCCGCAGCTAATATAGCAATTAACACAAATATTAAAGACAATGTAAATCTTATAACCGCCGCCTCAAATCCTCCTTATGGAGGTATAGAGAATATTAAAGGAGACGGCGGCAATGCTTTGCGGATTGCCCAACTGAAATATGATGCTACTACCATTGAAGGTACTACTTTAGACGATTACTATCGTTCAGAAACATCAAAATTGGGTATTAAAGCCCGGGAAGCCAACCGTATGGTTGAAAATCAAGGCTTAGTATTAAGCCAGTTGGAAAACAAAAGGGAAATGGTCATGGGAGTATCCTTAGACGAAGAAATGACCAATATGATTCGTTTTCAACATGCATATAATTCGGCGGCCCGCTACATTACGGTGGTAGACGAAATGCTTGAAATCTTAATTAACGGTTTGGGACGTGTCGGAAGATGATTTTAATATAAGGAAAATTAATAGTTTGGCTTTCTTTATGTTTAGCTGAGATTCTTGCTGTCCCGTGGCTTGAACACCTAAAGGAGGTAGGTAAAGTGCGAATTACGCAACGTGTTCTTATAAATAATATGCTCCGCAATTACAATAACAGCATGAAAAAAATGAACCAGTTAAATTTGCAACTTTCCAGCGGTTCGAGAATTAATAAACCTTCTGATGATCCGGCGGGTTTGGTTACTTCGTTGAGGATAAGGACAAAGCTGGAACAAAATGAACAGTTTAAGAAAAATGTCGGTGATGCCATTTCCTGGGTAGAGAGGGCGGAAACAACCTTTAACGCTTTGACCCAGGTTTTGCAACGGGTTCGGGAGTTAACGGTAAAAGGGGCCAACAGTACTAATGATTTAAGTGCCTTGGAGGCTATTGCCGATGAAATAGGCCAATTAAAGGATGAAGTAGGGGATTTGGCTAATACGGCTCTGGATGACCGCTATATTTTCGGTGGAACCCGTACTATGCAGAAACCTTACGACCCTGCCACCGGTCAATGGGCAGGAAACAGTAATCTTATTAGTTTCGAAATTTCGGAAAACATAGCCATGTCGGTAAATTTTGACGGCGGTGTTTTCGGTATTAATATGGACAGCAATCCTCCTGATATGTCCAAAAGCATTTTTGCAACATTAGATAAGATTATTGGAGACTTAAGGGGCGAAAATTTCAGTGAACTATCCACTACCGATTTAGCCGAGCTGGACCGCCATATTAATGAGCTTCTGCGATTTCGTTCCCAAGCAGGAGCTAAAGTGAACCGATTGGAGCTTGTAGAATCAAGGCTTGTAGATATGGAGATAAACTTTACGGAGCTTTTGGCTGAAAACGAAAGTGTGGATATGGCCAGGCTAATAATAGATTTAAAAAATCAGGAGAATGTATATAGGGCATCTCTGGCGGCAGGTGCCCAGATTATCCAGCCGACTTTGGTGGACTTTTTGAGGTAGTGGGCCTCTTAATTACAGAGGCCGCTTAAAAATTAAGAAGGTGAAGGAAATGCCTTTTCAAATCAAGTCAACACCGGGGCTAATCGGCATTAATACAATTTCCGCAAAGCTGAGCATCCGGCAGCCCCGGGGCCGGCAAGAGATTAGCCAACCCAAGGCGGAGCTTTATATTGAAAGGGAATTACCCAGGGTAATTATCGATCAGTATCAATGTTTTGCGGAGGCAGGACTTAAAAATCCTACCGATTTTGCAAAGGATAATGGCCAGTGGTCTTATAAATGTTTTTTAGAGGCCATAGCTCGCTATAATGAAGAAGGTGATATGCTGGCCCAAATAGAGAAAGGAAGTAATCCTTTCCCTGTTATTGCCGAAAACAGGGCTTTTCCCCGCTATGATTTTAATATCGATTTTATCCCCAAAAGTCGCCCCAAAATCGATGTTACCGGCTATTTAAATATGAGATGGAAAATTAATAAACCCCTTATCAATTATGAAGTAAGGAAACCTATTGTTGATTATGAGAGAGGAAAGGTTGAAATTTTTATGCGTCAATGGCCCAGTTTGGAAATAAAGTACATAGACGGCAAATACTAAATACCAGCAGTGGGTGTGAAGAGGTGAATAATTTGTTATTGGAAACCAAGCATTTCGGAGAAATTGATATTGACGAAAATAAAATAATATATTTCCCTACCGGTATTATTGCTTTTGAGGACAAGAAACGTTTTTTTATTATCGAAAGTGGACAGGATGATTTGCCCTTTTGCTGGCTGCAATCAGTAGATGACGGAAACCTGGCTTTTGTTTTAATAAATCCCTTTGTATTTAGGCCTGATTATGAATTTGAAATTCCCGACGTTGTTGTCAAGGAACTGGAGATAGAAAAGGAAGAGGATGTTGCCGTCTTTTCAATAGTTGTTGTTCCTGAGGATATTAAAAAAATTTCCGCTAATCTTTTGGCGCCGGTAATAATTAATATTAAAAACTTAAAAGGAAAGCAGATAATTTTGAATGGCAATAAATACACAACCAGACATTATATCCTGGAGGAATTAAAAAAAATTAAAGGGGCAATTCAAGATGTTGGTGCTAAGTAGAGGTAAAAATGAAAGTATTATGATTGGCGACTGCATAAAGGTGACAATAGTGGATGTGCGGCCCGACGGCACTGTTAAATTAGGCATTGAAGCCCCTAAAGATGTGGAAATTTTTAGAGAAGAAGTCTACTATGCCATCCAGGAGGAAAATAAGCTGGCTGCTCAAACAAGCACTAAATTAAAAGGTTTGGAACAATTGTTTAAGTAATTAATGGCAATTTTACTAAATTCTCTTATTTTTCTACCGATATAAATTCCAGAAAATGAATTATGGAGGCGGGAAAAATGCGAGTGGAAGGGGTAAGTCCGGCAGCTTCTGCCAAGAGAATAGAACCTATTAACAAAGAAGTCCAGAACGCTGATATGGTTTATGCTCAGAAGAAAAATACCAATCAGCAAAATGAAGGCTCTCGTAAAGCAACGGAAGAGGAAATCATCGCGGCCATTGAAGCGGCCAACAAACATTTTGAAATTTTTGACAAAAGGTTGGAGTTTTCCATTCATGAAAAAACCAAACAGATATTGGTTAAAATTGTAGATTCCAATACAGATGAGGTTATAAAAGAAATTCCTTCCGAAAAAATACTGGATATGATAGCCAATATGATGGAATTGGCAGGATTATTGGTAAATGAAAAGGCTTAAGGTGGTGAAACAATGAATATGCGGATTGGTGGTCTTGCTTCGGGTATAGATACCGAGTCCATTATCAAGGAATTAATGAGTGCACACCGGACTAGAGTCAACAAGCTGGAGCAGGAAAAGCAAATTTTGACCTGGAAACAGGAAATTTATAATCAATTGAATAAAGATTTAGCCAATTTTATCTTGGAAACCAGAAAGGAGTTTGGGCTTAGTACCACTACTTCCACCGGAGTGTATCTTAATAACTCGGTTAGCAGTTTAAACTGGGTCAAAAAAGCCACTTCTTCCAATACCCAGGTGGGTACTGCCACTGCCAGGGCCGATGCCATTGAGGGTTCCTATGAAATAAATGTTATACAATTAGCTAAAAACTGGGCGGCCGCCAGTAGTGACAAGATTAGTACCGGTACATCAAAGAATAACTTAGCCAGCCAATTTGGTCTGGCAAATAATGACAATATAAATTTTACAATTACTACCAATAAAGGTTCGGTAACAATTAATAAAGCCGATTTATCGTCGGTATCCATTAATGACATTGTGAAAGAGATAAATTCAGCCAATATAGGGGTTACGGCCATTTATGACGCCAGTCTTGATCGCTTTTTTCTGCAAACTAAGGAAACAGGTCAAGAAAATACCATCCAAATAACGGATAACAGCAAATATGAAAACGGCGACAATTTTAACTTTATTGCCGGAGAAAACAGTATCTTAAAACTTAAGTATACCGACCATGAAGGTTATACCCAGGATATTATTTCGGGTGAAGTATACTCGGGAGTAAATGCTTTGATAGACTTTGGAGCGGCAAAGGGCATAAGCCAAAACAGCAATCAATTTACCATAAACGGTATAAATTTTGAAATTCAGGCAACCGGTACCTTCACTGTACAAGTTGCAACCGACATAGATGCCGTCTATGAAAAAATCAGCAATTTTGTTAATAAGTATAATGAATTAATAAGTAAACTTACTCAGGTAATGGAAGAAAAGCGTTACCGGAATTATGGTCCCTTGACCAAAGAACAAAAAGAAGAAATGTCGGAAAAGGAAATAGAGCTCTGGGAAGAAAAGGCCAAGAGCGGTTTAATAAAACAGGATAATATTATATCTGATATTGTTCTAAATATGCGCAGCGGTTTTTTTGATAAAGTAGCCGATGTTACCGGAATATTTAATAATCTGACACAAATAGGAATATCTACAGAGAGCTATTTTTCCGGTAAAGGCGGTGCTTTAAAGATTGATGAAACCAAGCTTAAAACAGCCATCAGGGATAATGTTGACAGTGTTTTAGAATTATTGTTCAAAGAGCCGTCAGAAGAGTTAAGGTACAAATCGGAAAGCACCATGACGTCCTCTGAAATCCAGGAAAAAAGAAGCCAGAGCGGCCTAATCAGAAGATTATATGATAATATCGTGGCAGGAATAAAAAACATAGTATTTAAGGCCGGGGCAGGGGATAATGCCGATTTATACCGGAACGTAAACTCCAGCATTATGATCGATTTTGTAACCCAGTATAGCAGTATTAGTATGCTGGACAAAGATGTAAAGGATTTAAATGACAGGATAGATCGGACCAATAATTATCTTTTGACTGTATAAAACCGCTATTGGAGTCAGTTTACCGCTTTGGAAAGAGCCGTTCAACAGATGAATGCCCAAAGTGCTTGGTTGCTCCAACAATTTGGCGGAGGATATAATAGATAGGTAGTGATAAAATGGAAAAATTTATTGAATTAAAAAATAAAAAATTAGAATACCTAAACAATATTTATGATTTGACCTTAAAACAAAAGGAAGCCTTGGAAACGGAAGATATTGAATTGTTACAGAAGCTGATTATTTTTAAACAAGAGTATATGGACAAGATAAATCAAATAGATGAGAAAATAGAACAAATGGAAGAAAGGTATATAAAAGAGTTGGAAGAGAGCTGTCGTAAGATTTTGGCGGCTATTATAGAAATAGACAATTCCAATAGACAAAAGGCCAACGGGTTTTTCCTTATACTGAAGGAAAAGATTAGGAAAATTCGTCAAGGGAAAAAGGTTTATAATGCTTATAACCCCTCTTTTTCAAATTCCGCTTTTATTAACAGAGTGCGCTAACATCAAATAACAACCAAAGGGGTGATTTTTGTGGCTTTAGCCCAAAATCCGTATGCACAATACAAACAATTGGCAATTAATACAGCCGGTCCGGAGAAGCTTTTGATTATGTTATTTGACGGGGCTATTCGCTTTTGTGTTCAAGCCAGGCAAGCCATTGAAAAAAATGATTTCGAAAGCAGTAACAAATACCTTTTAAGGTGTCAGGATATAGTAAATGAATTGATAGCATCTTTAAATATGGATTATGAGATTTCCCATTCTCTTTTTAAAATGTATGATTATATCAATTATAATTTGATGCAGGCCAATATTCGGAAGGATCTGCAACACCTTGCAGAAGCTGAAAAGTATTTACGGGAATTTAGAGAAGTATGGACTCAAGCCATTAAGCTGGTTCAAAAACCTCCCTTAAATCAATCAACCGGAGATGAAAAAGGTGAGCAAAAATAATTTTTTAACTCCTGCATTATATGCCCTGACAAAAGAATATACTAAACAGTTAAGTTTATATCAAGAAATGTTAAAATTGGATGAGGGGCAGAAAGAATACGCCGAAGCGGAGAACATTACCAAAGTTGAAGAAGTGATTTTAGCCAGGCAGGAGTTAATTAACCGGTTGGATGAAATGAATAATAAACTTAAGCCATTAAAAGATGATATCAAGACAACCTTGGGTTTAAAAGATTTTTCTACTAAAGCGTTAAAAGATGCCTTGCCCTCAGAAGCTGTCCAAAGCCTTGTGAAAGTTTTAGAGCAATTAGGGGCAGTATTGTATGCTATTAAGGAATTGGACGCATATAATGAAAAACTTTTGCGTGCAAAACTATCCCAAGTCAATGAGCGACTAAATAAATTCCAACAAAAAGAAAAAGCCCAAAAGGCTTATGCTAAAAAACCTAAGGTTTCACCCGGTTATATTGATGAAATAAAATAATATAAAATTGTTCGACGCTGAAATAAGCGTCGATTTTTTATATTTTTTTGCAAAAAAAGGGCAAAATTTCTTTTGAAGAAAATATAAATTTTTTTATTTTTCGACAGAAAAAAAGAACTTGTTGATAAACGTAAGGGCATTTTTGGCGGGAAAAATAAAAAATCCACAAGAAAATATCCTTATTTTATGAGTTATCCTCAGACTTATGCACATTATCCACAGTTTTTCTGTCCACAAAGTGTGGATTTTATCATAAAAATTTCGACAAAAAACTATAGCGAAAATGGTGGAAATATTTTACATTTAAATCTATTTGGTTAAGAAAAGCCGATATGGTTTTTTGAAAATAATATTATGCCTGGAAAGCATTTTTGGAGAAAAAAATAAAGCAGGTATTGATTAAATATACAAAAGAAATTATAATTATTTAAGTCAATATTTATAATTTTTCAAGGGGGATATTAATCTATGAACAAAAAATTCAGGCTGGCATTAGTGGCTGTACTGGTAATTTCCTTACTTACCTTTGCCGGTTGCAGTAGTACGGAAAAAGCAAAGACAGAAACTCCTCAACAAGAAGAAAAAGCTCCACAAAAAGTAGTTTATAAAGTAGGTACCGAACCGACTTTCCCTCCGTTTGAATTTACAAATGAAAAGAATGAAATCGTTGGCTTCGATATCGATTTGATCAAAGCTATAGCTGAAGATCAAGGATTTGAGGTAGAAGTACAGCAATTAGGTTTTGATGGCTTAATTCTTGCTTTACAGTCTGGCAATATTGATATTGCTGCTTCCGGTATGTCCATTACCCCTGAGCGTTTACAGCAGGTTGATTTTAGTGATCCTTATATTGATGCCGGGTTGGCCATTGCCGTTGCAAATAATAATGAGACAATCAAAGGCGTTGATGATTTGAAAGGCACAAAAGTGGCTGTTCAAATCGGAACCACCGGAGCCGGTAAGGCTCAAGAACTTTTGGAAGCCGGTTTGATTAAGGAAATCAAAACTTTCCCAACCGTGGACGTAGTGATGATGGAATTAATGAACGGCGGTGTGGATGCAGTAATAAATGATTTGCCGGTAACAGAAGCTTATATATCCAAACAACCGGGTAAAATAAAAGTTGTCGGTGATGTTTTAGAAAGTGATTCCTATGGTTTTGCCGTTAGAAAGGGCAATACCGAATTACTGGAAAAAATTAATGCCGGATTGAAGAATTTGAAAGAAAACGGTAAATTTGAAGAAATTCAAAACAAATACTTCTAATTAAAAAGAATGCGTAACACCCCGTGTTACGCATTTACTTTGAAATATCTAAATTAGGTTTCGCTTTGCCAGGCTGAGGTTAAGGTTGAGGTTGAGTTTTATTATAATTCTTCAGTGCTACCGTTCTACAGAAAATTATTGTTAAGGTTAAGGTTTCGCTTCGCTAGGTTAAGGTTAATATAATAAGCGTTACATAGATTTTCAGTTGGAAAAGTTGGAATGTTAAGAGTTGGAAAGGAACAAATGCTTTCATCAAAGAAATAACCTAAAAAATTCTCAACTCTCCATTCTCAATTCTCAATTAAACTTACACACTTATGCACTAACACACTAATTGTTTACTAAACAAACAGGGTAGGTGAAATTGTGGAGCATTTAATAAAAGTAATGCCTCAGTTGTTAAAAGGGGCCGTATTGACAATAAAGATTACTTCTTTATCGGTCTTTTTTGGAATGCTTATCGGTTTAATAATGGGTTTGGGAAAACTATCAAAAAGACCGTATTTTAAAATCCCGGCTATGATTTATATTGATTCAATCCGAGGTACCCCTTTATTTGTGCAAATTTTACTATTTTATTATGGTATACCGAATTTATATTTCCAATTTTCCGGGAAAACGTTTACCATCGACCCCATGATGGCCGCCGTTGTTGTCTGCAGTATAAACAGCGGTGCTTATGTGGCGGAAATATTTAGAGCGGGTATTCAATCCATTGAAAGGGGACAGATGGAGGCGGCCCGGTCTTTAGGAATGACTCATAACCAAGCCATGCGTTATATTATTTTGCCTCAGGCCTTTAAGAGGATAGTACCGCCCTTAGGCAATGAGTTTATAGTTCTTTTAAAGGATACTTCGTTATTATCGGTTATCGGGGTTGTTGAATTAACTCAAAGCGGAAAATTATATGTCGCAGCAACATATGCCGCATTTCCTGTCTATATCGGAGTGGCCCTGGTTTATCTGGTGATGACCTTAACAATATCCCGCTTTGTAGCTTGGACTGAAAGGAGGTTGGGTGTCAGTGATCGTCGTGAATAATTTGGTGAAGAATTTCGGTAAATTACAGGTTTTAAAAGGTATTACCGAGAGAATTAAGCCCCAGGAAGTAGTTTGTGTAATCGGTCCATCCGGTTCGGGTAAAAGTACCTTTTTGCGTTGCCTGAATTTGCTGGAAACACCCACTTCCGGAGAAATTATGATAGACGGAAAGAATATTACCGATCCTAATAATGACATCAATAAAATTCGCCAGGATGTTGGCATGGTGTTTCAACGCTTTAACTTGTTTCCTCATATGACTGCTTTGCAGAACATTACTTTGGCTCCGATGAAGGTTAGAGGTTTAAGTCAAAAGGAAGCCGAAGAACGGGCCTATAATCTGTTGGCCAAAGTAGGACTTACCGATAAGGCCAATGTTTACCCGGATGCCTTATCGGGCGGACAGCAGCAAAGAATAGCCATTGCCAGGGCTTTAGCCATGCATCCCAAAATTATGCTATTTGATGAACCAACCTCAGCCTTGGATCCCGAAATGGTCGGGGAAGTGTTAGCCGTTATGAAAGATCTGGCCCGGGAAGGCATGACAATGGTAGTAGTTACCCATGAGATGGGTTTTGCCCGGGAAGTCAGCGATAGGGTATTGTTTATGGATGAAGGAATAATTGTAGAACAGGGTTCGCCGGAAGAAATATTTAATAACGCCAAGAATGAAAGAACTAAAGCTTTCTTAAGCAAAATCTTATAGGTACATGCCTAAGCTATGCCATGAATATGAAAATATAAAACCCCAGAGCCATCACTCTGGGGTATTTTGCCTTCTTAAGCCTTAAATATATATTAAAATCTTAAAGCTTAATTACGTTGGCTGCTTGTGGACCTCTTGCGCCTTCAACAACATCAAAACTTACCATTTGACCTTCTTCCAAGGTTTTGTAACCCTCGGTTTGGATAGCGGAGAAATGAACAAAAACGTCTTTTCCGTCTTCTCCTTCAATAAAACCATAACCCTTCTCCGCGTTAAACCATTTTACTTTTCCTTGCATGTAAAAATTCCTTCCTTTCATAAATAAACTGTAAGCATAGTTTATGCTTACTTAAGCCATTATATACCCTTTTATAATATTAAGCAACTTTTTCCTCAATTATTTTGCAGGAAAACGATGGAAAAAATCAATTTAATAAAAAAACTCCGGATTAAACCGGAGTTTTTTATTAACCAAATTCGGGCTCGATTAAGCCGTAATTGCCGTCTTTTCGTTTATAGACTACATTGACCTCCTCCGTTTCGGCATTTAAAAATACATAGAAGCTGTGGCCCAATAAATCCATTTGCAGAACTGCTTCTTCTTCGGTCATAGGTTTTAAGGCAAAGTGTTTGGTTCTGACAATTTGGGGTTCCGGCGCAACCTCCTCTTTAACGGAAGCTCCGTTTGGAACCAGGTCTAAAACTGAAATATTTTTTATTTTCCTATTAATACGGGTCTTATATTTGCGAACCTGTCTTTCTAATTTATCGGCAACATTGTCTATAGAGTTATACATATCGGTAGTTTCTTCTTCGCCCCGTAATATGTAGCCGTCTATAGGTATGGTTACTTCCACCCGATGAAGTTCCCGTTCAACCACCAGAGTAACGGTAGCCTCCCGTAATTCCCCATCAAAATACTTTTGGATTCTGCCAACCTTTTTTTCGACGTACTCTCTTAGTGCTGGTGTGACCTCGAAATTTTTCCCTTTAACTGTGATTTTCATGCTTACCAGCTCCTTTCATGGTACTTTGTTATAATTATTCCTCAGAAGTAAAAATTATCCTTCTGTGAAATATTTTCCAGAAAATACAGTTTGTCCATCTCAAAAGCAAATATGAAAATAAACAAAAACAACTTTTCTTTACTGTATTTTTACCCAAATTAATACAAACATAAACACTAAATTTATTGGTACTCACGGCCAATGGCGGTTCAATCTGGTTCTTATGTGGCACTGAGTCCTGAGATATGTTAAAATAGCTATTATAAACAAATGTAAGTTTCTGGTTTAGGAGTGATAGGCGTTGGTTTTAGGGTTTTTGAAAAATTTATTTGATGATAATGCTAAAGATATAAAGAAATTACAAAAAACGGTTGATATAATCAATGGTCTGGAAAAAGATATGGAGAAATTATCCGATGACCAGCTGCGGGCTAAAACCGAGGAGTTTAAAGCTAGATACCGGAACGGGACAAGTCTTGATGAACTTTTGCCCGAGGCTTTTGCCGTTGTCAGAGAGGCCTCTAAAAGGGTTTTAAATATGCGCCATTTTGATGTGCAGCTTATGGGGGGGATAGTACTCCACCAGGGCAGGATAGCCGAGATGAAAACCGGGGAAGGAAAAACCTTGGTGGCTACTTTACCTGCCTATCTTAATGCCTTAACCGGTAAAGGAGTTCATGTGGTAACGGTTAATGATTATCTGGCCAAACGGGACAGCCAGTGGATGGGGAGGCTTTACAATTTTTTAGGGCTGGAGGTTGGCCTTATTGTTCATGGTCTTAATTATAATGAACGGCGGCAAGCCTATCTAGCCGACATCACCTATGGGACCAATAATGAATTTGGGTTTGACTATTTAAGGGACAACATGATTAT
>JAAXZE010000058.1 GCA_012720075.1 Clostridia bacterium | reverse complement strand
TGTCTAGACGATAATCACGGTCTAAATGCAGAATATAAAAACGCCCTTTCTTGTCTATGCTGATTTTTAAGTCGGAACCGGGAAATTCTGTATATTTTTTGGCCAAAGTAAGTTTTAACTTAATTTTTCCCTTTTCAATCATAATTATTTCCGGATAATACATGTTTCCTATTATTCCCGCAGCCAAAAAAACTATCGAAAAATTCTTAACAATGGCCAGACTTTCCAGAAAGAAGCCCGAAAATAAAGCAATTCCCATTGGAACAGACAGCCGAACCAAATTGACATGGTTTTTATTTACATAATACAATTCTTACACCTACTTTTAACTTTTATGAAAAAAGCTATAAAGCACCTTAGCGGTGCTTTATTTTGTCAGCCTCTTTTTGAGAGGCAGCGGATTTCAATTTCATATTATTTTTTCGTGCTGTTAGAGCCCCGATAGTAGCATAACCGAAAACAAAAGGCACCAAAATATAGGGCGTAGTAGCCCAAGCCACGGCTAAAATGCATATTAACTCCACCAAGGCCCGGATAACGCTTTTTTGGCCCAAATAAACAAAAGTAAAAGGTCCTGCCACCCAGCCAATTACTCCTGCAATAACAAAATCTTTTTCCTTCAAAAAATATCACCCCAAATATATTTCATCATTATTTGTTATTCTACAGGGGCGGCAAAAATCCTTTTGCCGGTTTAGCTGCAATAACAACGTATAAAGGTATTGTCATCATCCTTAAAATTTACCGGTGGTTCTTTATGCTCATACTCCTGTTTTATTTTATCGGACCCGCACCTGGGACAGACTAATGCGGGTTTTCTCTCTTTTGAAACTTCCAACTGAAATTTCTCGGAACAATCTTTACAAATAAATTTAAATACGGCCATTTCAAACATCACTCTCCTATTCCCTTTTTAGATAATTCCACTAAAACACACCCCTGAAAAGCTTGAATACCGTTTTCCTTGCAGAACTCCAGAATTTCCTCACTTTCCGCGCCCGGTTGGATGAATATCTTATCTATCCCCAGTTCATGGGCTTCTTTGACTACATTTAGACCAACCTTGGGATGAATCACCAGATCTATAACATCTATTTTCTCCGGGACTTCCTTTAATGAACGGTATACCTGGTCGCTATTGGAACGGGGATTTACTTTGAACACGTTATAATTCCCTTTGGTAAGTGTATCAACAATTTTATATGCATACTTTTCGGGGTTAAGGACATCACCTACAACTGCCCATTTTTTAAACTCCAGCATTTCCTCACCGGTCAAATCTATCCTCTCCTTTCATTTTGTACGAATTTGCCCAAGTGTCTAAAGTACCTACAGTTTTTGAAAAACAGGTTGAGGTTTTTTCTTCGCTAGGTCAAGGTTAAGAGATGGCTACAAATTTTTCTAAATACATTTTTTCGTTTTTATATTTTACTTAAAGTAAAATCTTTTATCCTTTTCTCAACCTTAGCCTCAACCTTAAACTTATCTGAATGGAGCAAATTTTGAGGCAATGGCCTCCGCAGCCATAATTCCGTCTACTGCCGCCGAAACAATTCCTCCGGCATATCCCGCGCCTTCCCCTATGGGATACAGGCCGCTGATATTGACCGACTGATAATCCGCTAACCTATCTATTCTTACGGGAGAAGAACTCCTGGTCTCTACCCCTGTCAGTACCGCATCTTCCCGGTCAAAACCCTGGATTTTGGTGCCAAAATAAGGTATTGCTTCTTTCAAGGTTTGCACAACAAAATCAGGCAAACATTTTTTCAATTCCACAAAACTTACGCCCGGTTTTAAGGTAGGCGAAACATCACCATAAGCTGTAGACGGTCTATCCTCCAGAAAATCACCAACCAGCTGGCAGGGTGCATAATAGTTTTCCCCGGCCAATAAAAAGGCCGTTTCTTCCCATTGTCTTTGAAAATGTACCCCAGCCAAAGGGTGTTCGCTTGTAAAATCTCCGGGTTCAACCCCAACCAGCAAGGCACTGTTGGCATTAACACCATCTCTGGCATAATAACTCATGCCGTTGGTGACGACACCTTTTTCTTCGGAAGCGGCATTTACCACTACTCCGCCGGGACACATGCAAAAGGTGTAAGCCCCCCTGCCGGTAGATGCATGGTACACCAGCTTATAATCGG
>JAAXZE010000057.1 GCA_012720075.1 Clostridia bacterium | reverse complement strand
TCAACCAAAGGTAATATTTTTAGATGAGCCGACAGTCGGCCTTGATCCTGCCAGCGCCCGTTTGCTTAAAGATGTCTTACAGGAAGCGGCCAAACAAGGAGTGGCTGTCTTTCTCTCAACCCATATACTTGAGATTGCGGAGAGAATGTGTCACCGAGTTGGCATTCTAAAAGCCGGAAAACTGATCGCTCAAGGAAGCCCGGAAGAATTGCGCCAAGCAAGGGGGCGCGTTGGAGAAAGCTTAGAAGATATCTTCCTCGAACTTACCGGGAGTCAAGATAATGATGATCTGCTCAAAAGTCTGGAGGGAGAAAACCGTTGAAGATCATATTACCACCACCGTTAGAAACTCCTCCGCCTCCTCAATCTTTCCTAAATGATCTGATGCTGCTCACAAAAAACCAAATAAGGGTGACCTGGAACAAATGGCGCCATTTACCGAAAAAGACCTTGTTTATTATGGGTTTTATTTTGTTGTGGCTGCTCATTTTTGTTTTTTATCTGGGTTCTGCGGCCTATGGCATAATGGAAAATGTGCCCTTTGAATTGGGTCAGGGCTTACTTAGCTTGATATTTTTGAGTGGTTTGGTTGCGCAAATTTTTTTTGGCATAACTGCGGCCTTTACTTCCTTTTATATGTCAGAAGATCTGGAACTTTTATTCGTGGCACCGGTATCGCTCCAGGCAGTTTTTGTAGTTAAATCTCTTAGTGTCTTTGTTAGCAACTTAGTTATTACGGTATTTTTTGTGTTGTTACCAGGGGTTTTTTATGGTTTGTTGTTTCAGGCTGGAAAGTTCTTTTATCTTTTAGTCATCTTAGTATCATTGGGCTTACTAACCATTGGCACTGCCCTGGCCGAATTGCTTAATTTGTTAGTAATGCGCATTGTTCCCCCCCATCGCAGCAAAGAGGCAGTTGGCTTTATTGGTGCTGTGGCCGGAATTTTGATTGCACTAATGTTTCAGATTCCTAATATGATGATAGGCAGAGAAGAACAGTTTGATGTCGGCACTTGGCTGACAGGTAATGTTCAAGTCTTGAAAATCATGAACTTTTTTCCGTGGGGATGGGGTTCCAAGGCCTTAGTTGCTACCATATCAGGCAATGGTTTAAGCGGTCTGGGCTGGACCTTGCTCATTTTTTTGGTAGGAGTTTTGCTTTTTATTTTGGCCTCTAGCTTTATTGAACGTGGCTTTCGTCGAGGCTTTATTTCCTTAAATCAGGGAGAAGGTAGTATTCGACGCAATAAGAAACGAAAAGAACCACGGCATGCTGATATTAAGTCTCCACAGATATTTACAAATTTACTGGGAGAGGATACTAGTATTAAAACCTCAGTACTTATCGGAATATGGGCTGTGGCTAAGAAAGATCTACTCTATTTAAAACGGGATACCCGGGAGTGGTTTGGTTATTTAACTCCCTTGATTATCATGGCCTTCTTTATCGTCCAATATTTGTTTAGTGGTTCAGAGAGTTCACGTGCTTCATTAATAACTGTTTTTGTCCTGTATACCGTTATTTTCAGCGGAAATATGGCTTTGCAGTCCTTTGGCCGCGAAGGGGAAGCGGACTGGTTTTTTAACAGTGTGCCCCTTGCAGGCTGGCCTGTGGTTTTGGGTAAACTACTGGCCTCAGTGCTTCCTACTTTAATTTTGATGGAAGCCCTTTTGTTGGGAACCGCACTAGCCATCGGGCTAAGTTTTTCAGTACTGGTTGCCTTTGGCATTGGGGCAGTCTTACTGTCCCTTGGCTCAAGTGCTATCGGACTATTCTACTCAATTAACCATTGCCGTTTTAATCCGGAAAGTACCCGGCAGCGCATTGCCCCGGGTGCTTCTATGATTATGTTTATTGTCAATCTGGTTTTTATTTCATTTCTTGCCTTAGGGATCATTTATATTTTCCCTCCCACTGAACTAATAGCTGTTCTTACAGAACTCCCGCCTGTGAACTATGAAGGAGGAATACTGTCAGCCATTACCTATATAGTCTATCTCTTGAGCAGACCATTGCTGTGGCCAAATTGGGCCAGGATGGTAACGGGGATTTTGATAACAGGAGGAGTGTGGTTAGGGGTGTTTTTTGGTTTCTTGGCAATAACTGTACGCCAGAGCCAAAAAGGGTTTAGAGTAGAGATAGTAACCAGAAAGAAAAAGAAATAGGGGGTACCACCGGAATATTTTTCGGCTTTAAAACTCCTTATATTAATTGTTTTGGTTTTAATAGGGTGTTCTAATAACTCAAATCGACTGGACATTCTATACCGGCCGGTACTTATATAATGCAAGAATCAGAAGAGACCTTAAAACCATTTGTTGCGTTGGAGGATGACAATAGATTTACCTTTACTTATTCTTTTTTGAGCAGTTTTATTGCTATTGGTTCTTACAAAATAGACGGTGATAAATTTGCTTCTTAATTCGGATGACGGGAAAAACTAATATGTGTTTAACATTAAAGAGTGCAACTTTAATTTTTGATGCTAGGAGATCATTAAAAATCCAGGCCTTTGGCGATGTGTCCGATAGTGCTGTCTTTTATTTGGCAACAAGCTGACACCAAAGATTGGTGTTTTTTTTTGCTTTAATTGGCCTTTAAGGTAAATGGGGAAGATGGGAGAGATACGTTACCTCTGACACTTAGGGCTAACTTGGTAGAATATAATAATCTAGAAAGCAAATTAATGTTAAGGGGAATAAGAGATGGGTTACTATGTGACTATGAAAGATAATGTGAAAATATATGTGGAGGATTTAAATCCCCAGTGCAAAGGGGCAATTCTTTTCTTGCATGGGTGGCCTGGTAATCATAATTTGTTCGAATACCAGTTTAATAAACTGCCCCAATTAGGTTTTAGATGTATCGGCATGGATACCAGAGGCTTTGGGAAATCGGATAAGCCTTTTTACGGTTATGATTATGATACATTATCCGATGATGTGAGAGGCGTGGTTGAAGCTTTGGGTTTAAAGAATTTTATCTTAGCAGGACATTCTACCGGTGGTGCAATGGCGGCAAGATATATGAAACGGCATAAAGGATATGGAGTAGCAAAGCTTGTGCTTATTGCGGCTGCTGCGCCAAGTTTAATCAAACGTCCTAATTTTCCGTATGGTGTGACTAAAGAGGCCATATTACAGATAATAGATGATACCTATAAGGATCGTCCCCAAATGCTAAAAAATTTCGGTGACAGCTTCTTCTTCCAGCATGTATCACAGGCCTTCGCCGACTGGTTTTTCCAGTTAGGGTTGGAGGCGGCAGGCTGGTCTACTGCTGCCGTAGCCAATTCCTGGATCAGAGAAGTACTGTTCGATGATTTATTAGCTATTCATGTACCTACGTTAATTATCCACGGTATTCATGATCAAGTGGTTCCTTTTGAGCTGGGACAGATTCAACACCGGATGATTAGAAATTCTCAGTTAGTACCCTTTGAATTTTCCGGCCACGGTACTTTCTATGAGCAGAAGGACCAATTTAACGAGGTTTTGGTCAGGTTTATAGAAAGTTAATTTATTCTAATGATATTTGTTTTCGGCTTTCTCTTTTTCCATCCGCTCTTTAAAAAATTGGAGATGCTCGTTTTCCTCATCAATAATGCCTTTGACAACGTATTGGCTAACGGGATCCAGTTTTTCCAAACGTTCTTTATAGGCATATATTCCCTTGTCCTCTCCGTCGTAAACTTGTTCCAGGAGATGCTTTGGTCCCCTGATTGAATTAACCATAGCAGTTATATTGCTCATGACTCCGGGAAGGCCGGTTTTATTCTCAGGCATTCCGCCTAATTCTTTTATTCTTTGGGACAGTAATTGAGCATGGCGTTTATGGTCACTTTGGAATTTATTTAGCATTTGCTGGACCTGGGTGTCTCCGGAAAGGTTTTTGGTTTTATCATAAACCTGTATGGCCATTTGTTCCCCTTTAAGCAGTTCATTTAAAGTTTCAATGCATTGCCGGTCCATTTATTAAACCCCCTATGATTTTTTTCTATTATTTCCTATCTATTAGAAAAAAAACGTCTCCAGTGATAAATCTGCCGGATTCTATACAAATTTTTTCTTTTTTATTTAATTCCTTAAAAAATTAAACCTGCTCTCACCAGTTGAATAAAATATAGTAGATAGATTCTCATTAACAAAACACAAAACAAAAGAAGGGATGTAAAAAGAATGGCTGAAATTGCATTAGTTGATAAAAATGGAAATAGGGTTAATTTATATGGCGATATATGCAATCCTCAACCGGAAAGTGTTTTTGCTGTTCAATTTTCTTGTGGCAATTGTTGCAAAAAAGTCATAGGATTTAACGCCACATCATTATTATTAGATTTTCTCGATGATGTGGTTATATTTGAGGCTGAAAATTTTGAAATACTGACTTTTAGCGGGGGAAGACTGGTTAACAAGCAAATGTCTACCAGACAGGTTAGAATAGTACCGGCAACCCGGTTTTGCATAGTGGAAATCAACTCCAGTGAACTTGACCCCAACAACCCTATTAATATAGGTGTTAGCCCGCTAGCCGTGGAAGTAGACTGTGGAGGTTGCTGCAAGAAAATATTAAATGTAAATAATATGCTGGAGTCTTCGGTAACTACACTGCTAAGCCCTCCGCAGGGGGAGCTTTTGTATATTTTGACCTTTAATAACGGAAACCTGGTGAGTTTAGAAAGCGCTACTTTGGTTGATGTTTTAAATTCTCGGATTTGCAGCATAGAAGAAAATGTGACCGAAAATCCTATACCTAAACCTGTCACCCGGGGTGTTTCATTAAAAACTTGCTGAACAGGACGCCGGATTATTTTCCGGCTTTTTTTATGTGACAGATGAACGTTGAAATCAATTTTGCAAAAATCAATAAATGGGCTTTATTAATTTAATATTCGTTTGAATTATTAAAAAAATATAAATAATTTATTATTTGTAACTCCGGTTACAATTTTTCAATGGGAGTCCCTTTTATAATAAACTTACAATAAAAAAATAATTGTATTATTTGAGGGTGAATGTTTTCATCTTAATGCCTATTGGTGCAGGGAAAGTGAAAAAAATCACAAATTAAACCCTATTTTTTTACTATTTTATGGGAGGTGAAAAGGAAACTATTATCTCGCTGATTTTTAAAAACAAATTTTTTTAAGAAGGAGGAATTTTTATGGGACATCCAACAATTTACCCAACTGGTACAACTTTGTATAACCCGGAGAAGGCATTTAACGGTTATACTATTTTTCAAGCTGCAGAATATGGTGCAATGTTAATTAACATGAATGGTAAAGAAGTAAAGGTTTGGAAAGGACTCCATGGTTTTCCCAATAAGATGCTCCCCGGAGGTTATGTAATGGGCAGCAGGGGAGCCCGGGATACAAGGTATGGTTATCAAGATAATGTTGACTTGGTCCAGGTTGACTGGGACGGAAATGTAGTATGGGAATTTGATAAATATGAATTTATAGAAGATCCAGGCAATGAACCACGGTGGATGGCCAGACAACACCACGATTATCAAAGGGAAGGCAACCCCGTAGGTTACTATGTTCCCGGTATGGATCCTAAAGTAGACGGTGGAAATACGTTGATTCTTGCCCATAAGAATGTTTATAATAAGAAGATTTCCGACAAGAGATTATTGGATGATACCATTATCGAAGTAGACTGGGAAGGCAATATAGTTTGGGAATGGTGCTGCAATGAGCATTTTGATGAATTAGGTTTTTCTGAAGCAGCCAAAAACGTATTGTTCAGAGATCCTAATATGCACGATTGTGGTGGCGGAATGGGCGACTGGATGCATATTAACTCCATGTCGGTATTGGGACCAAACAAATGGTATGACCAAGGTGATGAAAGATTCCATCCTGACAACATTATCTGGGATGCCAGGGAATCAAACATCATAGCCATCATCAGCAAAAAAACCGGGAAAATTGTCTGGAAGATCGGTCCCGACTATGATGTCTGCAAAGAATTGAGAAAAATGGGTGTTATTATCGGTCAGCACCATGCTCACATGATCCCAAAAGGTCTGCCTGGTGAAGGTAATATTTTAGTTTATGATAACGGCGGGTGGGCAGGTTACGGTTTGCCAAGTCAAACATCGCCCTACGGTACTAAAGCACAGCGCAGGGATCATTCCAGAGTATTAGAAATCGATCCCATTACCTTAAAAATAGTATGGCAGCATACACCAACAGAAGCCGGATATCTGCAGCCGTTCCATTCCCATCATTTTTACAGCCCCTTTATCAGCAGCGCTCAGAGATTGCCTAACGGCAATACATTCATAACTGAGGGCTCCGGCGGCAGATTGATGGAAGTAACCGCTGATCACGAATTGGTATGGGAATACATTTCACCTTACTGGGGTAAAAAGTTTAAGCTCAACATGATTTATCGGGCTTATCGTTTGCCTTATGAGTGGGTACCCCAATTAGATAAACCGGAAGAAGTAGCTATTGAACGCATTGATGTAACAACATTCAGAATGCCTGGGGCTGCACCTCTTGGTTGTGATGATATTGTAGAAGTAGAAGGAACCCTAGGTTACGGTGACGTGGACGGGTTCTGTGTTACTACTGAAGAGGCGCCTGCGGTAAACAAAGATGATGAAGATGATGAATACAGCGGCGTTATTCGAATCTAAAAAAAAGGGGGGGCGAGTGCCCCTCCAAATTAAAAAATAAAACCTCATGTAAAAATTTTATATTAGAGAGGTGAAATTATGCAAGCAAATGTTGCATCAGCCCCTATGGTTGTTGATAAGAAAAAAACTATTTATTGGGTTATTACTATTGCCTTGCCTTTATTGGTGATGTTAATACCGACTAATGAAGTCTTTACCCCTGTAATAAGGAACTTTTTGGCAATAACCTTGTGTGCAATTTTGCTTTTTGCCTTTGAAATTCTTCCCCAAATAATTCCTTCACTGTTATTGCCTGTTATGTATGTAGTTATTAAGATTGCTCCTGCCGAAGCAGTTTTTGGACCTTGGGCAACCAATATACCTTGGATGTTTATGGGCGGCATTTTATTGGCCAATTGTTTAGAGAGCATTGGTTTGTTAAGACGAATTGCATATTGGAGTATCATTAAAACAGGCGGTACGTATAACGGTATTTTGTATGGGATATTTCTTGCCGGTCTAATTCTTAATTTACTAGTCCCCGGCCAAGGTGTTATACCGTTGGCAGCTTTCACATACGGTATTTGCATGGCTTTAGGATTGGGCAAATCTAAAGAATCTGCCGGTATTATGCTGACCGGTGCTTTCTCAGCCCTGTTACCTTTATTCTTTTTCTATAATCCTAACTTTGTTGTAATTACCAGTGCAGCTGCACCGGTAAAAGCTGTAGAGCTAACTTGGTTTAAATACCTTTATCATAATCTCCCTAATATTCCCTGGGCTCTTTTCTGCGTATTTCTCATTTCCAAAGTTTTTAAACCCAGTAAGCCTATTGATGTCAAAGACTATATAAAAGAGGAATATAAAAAATTAGGGCCGATTTCCGTTGCTGAGAAAAAAGCTATTTTTGTAACACTTCTCTTGGTTGCTTTCCTCTTAACCGGCGGCTTGCATGGGATTAATATCGGTTGGGGCTTTGTGTTTGCGGCCATAATGTTATATCTGCCCGGTATTAATA
>JAAXZE010000056.1 GCA_012720075.1 Clostridia bacterium | reverse complement strand
GAGCAGTTCCTTGCCCGCTTAAACGGGGTAATAGATATGTAAGTTGGGCTAGTTCAACCTGGAGTTGTCCTTCTTTACTGTTGGCTCTGTGGGCAAAAATATCAAGAATAAGGTTAGTTCTGTCAAGAACCTTAACCCCCAAAAACTGCATAAGATTATTCTGCTGAGAAGGGGTTAAGGAATCTTCAAAAATTACACAATCAATTTGCTTTTCCTGAATTAATAAAGCCAGTTCATGGAGTTTGCCTTTGCCTATCAAAAAAGCCGGGTCTTTTTTTGTCCTTCTTTGCAAAAATACATCTATTACTTCCAATCCTGCAGTATAAGCCAGGTTTTTTAATTCATCGACAATATCGTTAATTTCATCGGGAATGTTCTGCCAATCAATGACAACCAATAAAACCCTTTCTTTTTTTGAATCCATTATGTGTCCTTTAAATTTTAAATTTTTTTCCAGGTTCATAATTAAGTCTGAAAAATTAAGATTTAGCAAATGGGAGAGGGTTAAATTGGGTCTAATTTGATATTGATCTTTTAACTGTCCTTCCATAGGCACCAGATAGGCAAGGCTGCTTAAAATATTGTCTCCGATACCAATGGAAACAATAGCATCTAATTTTAATTTAATTAATGCGCTCAAATCGGCGTTACTAAAGTCAGGGTTACCATTAGGATGAGTATGAATACACCTTACCCCGCTGAAGCCTTGAAAACCCCTTTTTAACCAAATAGTTGGAATATTGGCATGTTCCTTTTGTCCTACGGCAACCAGTTGAATATTTCCTTTGCGGTCAATATATACGGCAATCTCTCGGTTAATCCTGCTGCTAATATTGATCATAGTTTCCAGGAGTTCTTTAGAGACTACCTGTTCATTAGAAACTTTCAAATCATATATTTTTTCCAATTCCAATTTAACCTGGCTGTTTAAGGAACCTGTTTCACCTACAACTTTTCCCATGAAAATCCTCGCTTAATGGTCAATATTTACTCCCTGATTATAACATATATTAAAATTTAATTCAGTGACCTTTAAAGGATTATTTTTGGGCCCAAAGTCGAAAACTAAACTCAAGAAAAAATAAATATAGAGTTAGTAATATAAACATGTTGATAAACATCAGTTTTCTTTTCTTTTGTAATAAAATAAAACTTATAACAAATATGGATAAAGGAGTGACAAATAAAAGCAAGGAATTATTATTCCAGAGGAACAATAATAAATTGAAACATATTATTAATCCAACGGTTAAAGCCATTTTAAACTTTACTTCCCGTTTATGACGTCTTTCTTTTCTACTAGGAAGAGACATGGTTACCTCCCAATACCAAATATAATATATATTTAGTATTGACAAGATTAATTAATAATTAATCTAAAACATATTGAAAAAAGCCCCTCAGATTGCCTGGGAGGCTTCTCTTATATCATCCATGGTTATTAATATCAAGTCATCTCGCGAAACTAAATTATTTTCAACTAATCTTACCGCCTGTATTCTAATGGCTTTTTCAATCAAATTTCTGACCATGCGGGCATTGCCGCTATGCTCGTGACCCTTAAGTACCTTTTGTTGCAAAGTCTGTTTTAGCAAAGTCTGGGCTTCAACGGTTAACTTGTATTGCCTTTTTTGGAGCATTAATTCAGCAATTTGATAGAGTTCGTTTATTGTATAATCAGGAAAATTAATATGAATGGGGAACCTAGATCTTAAACCGGGATTGCTTTGCAAAAACCATTCCATTTCTTTTTTATAACCGGCCAAGATTAAAATCAATTGATCTTTATAATCCTCCATTGCTTTTACAAGACAGTCTATAGCTTCTTTGCCAAAATCCTTCTCGCCGCCCCGGGCTAAGGAATAGGCTTCGTCTATAAAAAGAACACCGCCTAAAGCCCTTTGGATTTGTTCTCGTGTTTTTAAGGCGGTATGACCTATATATTCTCCTACCAAATCTGCCCTTTCAATTTCAATTACATGCCCCTTTTTTAATACATTTAATTCTTTAAACAATTTGGCAATATACCTGGCAACAGTGGTTTTCCCGGTCCCTGGGTTTCCTTTAAAAATCATGTGCAACACCAACGGTTCGGTAGCCAGATTTTCTTCTTTTCTTTTACGTTGAATTTCTATATAGGCTTGTATCTCATAAATTAACTTTTTTACATTTTCTAAACCAACCAAGTTATCAATTTCTTCCAAAATACTTTGAACTTGCTTATTATTGTTCAATTCATTTTTAACTAATCTGGTTCTTCTATTATGTGGGCTCGGGACGAATTCTACATTTCCCGTTTTTTGTACTTTAAAAGAATATTTTAAAGCCAAATTTTCTGTCACCTCCCCGGAAACTCTATTATACTAATATGCAATTATGAAATAAGTGTGCAAAGGGGAAGTGTAAAATAAATTTTGTTGGCTAAATAAATCTAAAAACCCCCTAGAATTTCTAGAGGGTTTTATTGTCGCTGGAAAAAATTATATTTTTAGCCGGTGCGATGGTAGAAATGGCATGTTTATAAACCATCTGTTGTTTGCCGTCTACATCTAAAATAACTGTAAAATTATCAAAACCTTTAACATTGCCCTTCAATTGAAAACCATTTATTAAAAAAATGGTAACAGGGACATTTTCCTTTCGCACCTGGTTTAAAAAGGCGTCTTGTAAATTAATCTGTTGTTTAGACATATAGACCCTCCGCTCTCATGTTTGTTTATAGTATAAATTTTATTTCAACATATCCTTAGATACTCCTGCCAATATAAGTAATTATTTCTTCTAAAACTTCATTTTCTTTTTTATTGTCCATTTGTATCCAGTATATCCTATTATCTCGCTTAAACCAAGTCAATTGTCTTTTGGCAAATCTTCTGGTATCCCTTTTTACTAATTCTACAGCTTTTTCGTAATCTAGGCGGCCTTCCAAATACATTACCAATTGTTTATAGCCTAAACCTTGCAAAGCCGGGGCGTCAGGGGATACACCTTGTTTTAGCAGATGCTCAATTTCTGAAAGCCAGCCTTCCTCCAGCATTTGGTCTACTCTTAAATTAATTCTTTCATATAATTTTTCTCTATTAAGATTTAAACCTACCATAACTAATTTATATTTAGCATTATTAATATCGCAATTATTACTGTTATGAAAGGCAGATATAGGTTTTCCTGTGGAGTAGTAAACCTCCAGTGCTCTTAAAATTCTGCGTTCATCATTAGGGTGTATTTTTTCCGCACTAATGGGGTCAACTTCCTTAAGTTTCTCTAATAAAACCTCTATACCCTGTTCCCGGACGGTTTCTTTTAATTTTTTTCTTATTTCGGTTGAGTTTTCTTCGGAGAAATTATAATTATTGATTACCGAGTTGATATATAGTCCCGTTCCCCCTACCAACATGGGAAATTTATTTTTCCCTGCTATCTCCTCTATTTTTTGTTCCGCCAGCTTTTTAAATTCGGCTACGCTGAAATTTTCCGTCGGTTCCTTGATATCTATTAAATGATGGGGAATCCCTTGGGTCTCTTCCGGTTTTACTTTAGCAGTACCAATATTTAAATGCTTATATACTTGCATGGAATCTCCGGAAATAATTTCACCATTTATTTTTTTAGCGACCTCAATACTAATTTTTGTTTTTCCTACCGCTGTTGGCCCAACCAATACGAAGAGGGGATGCATTTGTAATAAATCATCCTTCCTAGTTATTTGTAATTTTTATCCATTTTATTCTCTTATTTTTTTATAAAACCATATTTTATACTACTATACTTACCGCCAATAATATTATCAACGGATAACTGGTCAAATAAGCGACCATGTTTCCAGTCTTTAATAACGACTCTTTTTTTGGCGACTTTAAGGGCCAGTTCTATTATTTTTTTATTAATTTGGGCGTAGTTGGCAAAAGCCCTTAAGCCCTGGATACCATTGGATCTAATTAAAGGTTTTTCAAACATGGGATCAAAATAGACTATATCATAACTGTTTTCCGGAAGCTTCTGTAAATATTCTTCGTAATAGGCGTTAATTACGGCTATGTTTCTCATAACTTTTTGGGCATCCTTGCTTCCTTCCTGATAACCGGCCAAACCCCATTTGGTAATAACATAAATTATGGGACTGCTTTCAATCCCGGTTACTTTTCCCATAGAACCTGCGGCAAAGCCGGCAACTATGGCATCGCTGGCCATACCGAGAGTACAATCCAAAATCCGATCCCCTTCATTAATATCCATAGCTTGAACCATTGGATCAGGTTCACCTTTTTTTAACATCTTAATTCTGGGTATAGCCATCCCCGGATGAAAAAAGTAATTTTCATCAACGACAATTTTATCTTCTCGAACTATTATAAGATGGGAAAGATTATATTTGGTTTTTATGCTGTCTAGACTCATCTTTTCCCTGGGAATATACTGAATACCAATTTCCTTACTAATATCTTTGGCAGTATTAATTTGATGTTCCCTGTCCCGGGAAGTGGTAACAGCAACCTTATCCAGGTTAATCACCCCGGTATTCACCTCGGCGGAATATTTTATACAAATCCTCCATGGACAAATGATAAATAATTGGACGCCCATGGGGGCAAGTATGGGGATTTTCCACATTATTTAACTGGTCAATGAGATATAACATCTCTTCGTGGGTAAGTTTTTGGTTAGCTTTTACCGCTCCTTTGCAACTGGCTAAAGTGATGATGCTTTCCTTAACTTTAGCACTGGTAAGACCGGTAGATTGGTTTAAAATTTCCAGTAAGTCAATAAAGAAACTTTCCAGGTCGGCTATTTTAAGCCCGGCAGGTATGGCGCGCAATACAAAGGTTCTAGGTCCGAAATACTCCACAGTAAAGCCCAAGTCTTTTAAAAGCAGTATATGTTCCAGCAAAACCCCTTCTTGTTGCCCCGTAAGAGTCAAAGAATGGGGTATTAATAAATATTCTGAGAAAATTTCCTTGTTATTTTCCTCTCGACAAAATTTTTCATATAATATTCTCTCATGACAGGTATGCTGGTCTATTATATACAGTCCTTTACGGTCCTCGGCTAAAATGAAAGAATTATTAAGCTGAGCTAAAGGTGTAAGTTCTATTTTTTTCTTCCTTTCCGGTTTTTTTTCAGTAACCGAGAGGTTTTCATGATAATAATTTGCGGGCTCTGAAACTGAGATTTTTTCGACCTTTGGGGCAGGTATTAAGTTAATTGGAGGCAAAGTTTCCTTTAAGGGAAGTTCCTCCTGGTGATAACCCAATCCCAAAAAGTCCTCATTTTGTATTTTTTCTTGAAAAATATCTTCACTATCCCTTTGAACAAATATTTCTTCTTTGAATTGAACTGTTTCTTTGAACAACGGACTATGGTCTTTTATATTAGCATTCCATAGTTTGGGCTTAAATAAGTCAACAAGGCTATGGTACAAATGGTCCAAATTAGTGATCTTCACTTCCAGTTTAGCCGGATGAACATTTACATCTAATTCGGAACTTGGTATTTCCAATTTAATTAAAGCAATGGCAAACCTGCCTTTGGGGATTAGGGTATGATAGGTTTCTTCCAAAATTTTGTTTAACTCTTTGCTTTTAATTAACCGGCCGTTAATAAAAAAAGTTTGTTGATTTTTTGTATTCCGGTTAAAATTAGGCAGAGCTAACCAAGCCTCAACGTTAATGTTTGGCTTTAAATCTTTTTTTATTATGTAAATAAATTTTCTCTTCAATTGGTCACCGTAAATTTCAACCAGGCGACTTTCGGTAGTGTTTAAACCACCGGTATCAAATACCACTTCCTTATTATGAATAAGTTTAAAACGTACATCAATGTGACCTAGAGAATACTTACTAACCAGTTCTGTTATTAAACCGGCTTCATAACTGCGGTTTTTTATAAATTTTCTGCGGCCGGGAGTATTAAAAAACAAATTTCGAACTTCTATAGTTGTGCCTTGTACTGATGCAATCATCTCCTTGCTTTGGACTTTTCCGGCAACCAGTTTTAACCTTATCCCGGTATTGGTTTCATTATTGCAGGTTGTCATGGTAACCTGGGAGACTGCGGCAATACTGGGCAAGGCCTCACCCCGAAAGCCAAAGGTATGGAGATTATTTAAATCTTCCAAAACCCTTATTTTGCTGGTGGCATGTCGTAAAAAGGCAACTTCGGCATCTTCGGGATCCATTCCATGACCGTTATCAGTGACTCTGATTAGACTTAAGCCGCCGTCGGCAATTTCAATTTCGATATATTTGGCCTGGGCATCCAAACTGTTTTCCAATAATTCTTTGACAACCGATACCGGTCGTTCGATAATCTCACCGGCTGCAATTTTTGCGGAAGTTGCCGGGTCCAAAATTTTTATTATACCCATCTTAATCATCTACCTTTACCTTAGGAGTGAGTTTAAATAATCTTCTTGGCCTGATTTTGCAGTTCATAGAGTATATTTAAAGCCTTAATGGGTGTTATATTCAGTAGATCAATGTCTAACAAATTTTTGATAACCTGATGAACCATATCATTTTCGTTAGTTATTAACTCAGCTTTTTCAGCTTCGTTGAGTTCAGTTGGTTTTTCTTGTATTTTTTGTCTCTCATCCTGTTCCAGGGACCCCAGTATTTCTTTGGCTCTTTGGATTATTTCTTCTGGTAGCCCCGCCAGCTTAGCTACTTGTATGCCATAGCTCCTATCGGTTCCTCCGGGAACAATGCGATGCAAAAATACAATGTGGTCCCCTTCTTCCTGAACTGCAATGCTAAAATTTTTAATGCCGGAGAACAATCCCTCCAATTTGGTTAATTCATGATAATGGGTGGCAAAGAGGGTTTTGGCTTTAATTTTATTATTTATATATTC
>JAAXZE010000055.1 GCA_012720075.1 Clostridia bacterium | reverse complement strand
GTTCTAAATAGTATGGCCTGTGGATATTTACTTTATGTTATAGATCAAAGCTAGTTGGCTTAATGCCTTCAAATTTAACGCTAAAAAAACCTGCCACGCAGGTTTTTATTTTAGAACAAATATCTTTAATGCCAGGCATTGCAATTTTGACCCAAAGCCTTATTGGGAAAAAACGCTGAAGGTTTGTAAGTATTGTATAATGAAAAAATAGTTATTTGAATATTTTTTTATATTAAAAGCCTAATATGCTTGAAATATTTAAATTATTTCCGAAACCTTTTTAAACTGAAAACCCTTAGCTTTAATAACATCAATAATAATCGGTAACGCTTCCAAGGTATGAGGCTTGGGATGCATTAGTATTATCGCTCCATTGGTAAGCCTTTTTCCCGTTACTCTGTTTACCAGAGTATTCAAGGAAGGAGGCGGTTCCTGCCAGTCAATAGTATCAGCGGTCCAAAGTATTGTTTTATCGCAAGCTTTTTGGGCAGCAATTAAACAATTTTCTCCTCTTTCACCATATGGGGGAGCAAATAAACAAATATTGGTATTGGTTAGTTTAGTTAAAATTTCATGGGTTTTATTAATTTCTTCCAAGTTTTTCTCAACCGATAACCGGTCGGGATGAGGATGAGAATAGCCATGGTTGCCGATTTCGTGTTGTCTCTCATGAATTGCTTTTACTATTTCCGGAAATTTCTCGGCAAAACGACCGGTTATAAAAAAAGTAGCTTTGACTTCCTTTCTGTCCAACACCTCCAGCATTTGGGGAATAATATCTTCACCCCAGTCCACATTTATGGTCAAAGCGACGTAAGGGTGAGCGGTATTTCCTTGGTAGATGGGGTCAACCTGGATAGTTGGCACGGTGGAAAAAGAATATAACCTCATAAAGATTAGGGCGAAAAAAATGATTAAAACCAGCCCGCCGAAGAAAAAAACAAGATTTTTCTTCTTTAAAAAGATAACCCGCATCGAATTTCCCCCTTTGCATATTTTTAAAAAATCCTTCCTTTTAAGGATTATATTTAATGCTTTCTTAAAAAGAACAAAAAAATAAACCGAAAATTAATTTCGGCTTATTTATTTATCCTTATTGCTTTGTTCTTTTAATAATTCTTTGCGGGATAAATTAATTCTTCCTTGGCGATCGATTTCGGTTACTTTAACCATTATTTCATCTCCGACTTGGACAACATCTTCGACTTTTTCTACCCTTTCTAAAGCTAACTGAGAAATATGTACTAATCCTTCTTTGCCCGGTAAAATTTCTACAAAAGCACCAAAGTTAGTAATCCGAACAACTTTACCCAAATATATTTGTCCGGCTTCAACTTCTTTGGTCAAACTTTCAATAATTTTTATAGCTTTTTCTGCGGCTTTTACATCAACTGAGGCAATAAAGACTCTACCATCATCTTCAATATCAATCTTCACACCGGTTTCGTCAATTATTTTCTTAATGGTTTTTCCTCCAGGGCCAATAATATCCCGTATTTTATCAGGGTCTACCGTTGTAGTGATGATTCTTGGCGCATAAGGTGATAATTCTTTTCTAGGCTCCGGAATAACCTCTAACATTTTTTCCATAATAAACAGCCTTCCCCGGCGAGCTTGTTCTAAAGCTTCTTTTAAAATTTCTCTGGAAATACCGGGAATTTTAATATCCATTTGAATGGCCGTTACACCGTCTTTGGTACCAGCAACTTTAAAATCCATGTCACCCAAAGCATCTTCTATACCCTGAATATCGGTAAGAATGGAAAAATCATCACCATGTTTGATTAATCCCATAGCCACACCGGAAACCGGTTTTTTGATAGGCACTCCGGCATCCATTAAAGATAATGTACTGCCACAAACACTTCCCATTGAAGTGGAACCATTTGATTCTAAAGCTTCAGAAACTATCCGAATGGTATAAGGAAATTCATCTTCAGAAGGGATCATGGGTTCTAATGCTCTCTCGGCCAGAGCGCCATGACCGATTTCTCTCCTACCGGGTCCCCGCATAGGTCTGGCTTCACCTACGCTATATGGTGGGAAATTATAATAATGCATGTATCTTTTGGATTCTTCCAAACCTAAACCGTCAATTATTTGTTCCTCACCAATAGCACCTAAGGTGACAACCGACAATATCTGGGTCTGTCCCCTGGTAAATAACCCACTTCCATGGGTTCTGGGAAGAATACCAACTTCACAGGAAATAGGTCGAACCTCATCCAATGCCCTGCCATCGGGCCGAATCTTGTCCACCGTAATAAGTTTACGAACAATTTCTTTCAGCAAATTATCCAAAACTGTTTTGACTTCTTTAATTTGCTCAGGATATTTTTCAGCAAAATATTCCAAAGTTTCATCTTTTACCTTCTGGATATTTTCTTCCCGCTCATGCTTTTCTTTAGTCTGTACTGCAGCCAAAAGTTTTTCTTCAGCAAAGGCTCTTACATCATCTTCAATTTCTTGCGGAATCTCTTCTATTACCGGTTCAATCTTTTCTTTTGCTAAACCCAATTCCAGAGCTTCCTGACGAAATTCTTCAATAAAATTGACAATTTTTATTATTTCCTTATGCCCCTCCATGATGGCTTCCAGGATTATTTCCTCAGGGACTTCATGGGCACCGGCCTCTACCATCATTACCGCGTCTTTGGTTCCGGCCACTACCAGATGCAGTCTGCTTTTGGTTGCTTGTTCCACATTGGGGTTTACGATTAACTGGTCATCAACCAATCCCATGGTTACCGCTCCAATAGGACCTTGAAAGGGAATGTGGGAGATATGAAGGGCACAAGAGGCACCAATTATAGCTAACGTATCCGGCGGATTATCCTGGTCAACCGAGAGAACGGTTGCCACAATATGTACATCATTACGGTAACCTTTAGGAAACAAAGGCCTAATGGGTCGATCGATTAAACGGCTGGACAAAACGGCTTTTTCGCTAGGGCGGCCCTCCCTTTTAATAAACCCGCCGGGGATCTTTCCCACTGCGTATAACCTTTCCTCATAATCGACTGTCAATGGAAAAAAATCAATTCCTTCCCGGGGTTCTTTTGACGCGGTAGCGGTTGTTAAAACGGCGGTATCTCCATATTGGGCAAAAATAGCTCCTCCGGCTTGTTTGGCCATACGCCCTGTTTCCAAAGTGAGAAGACGCCCGCCTACCTCAAGGCTTTTTCTTAACACATTATCATTGACCATAATTAACAAAAGTACCTCCTATTTGTCAAGAAATGTTAAGGATATTTAGTATACTTTATAATAATAATAATAGTATAACCTACCATTACTAATATAAATACTTAAAGAGCGGTATAAACCGCTCTTTCTGATGACTATCTACGAATGCCAAGAGTAGCTATTATTTTGCGATATCTTTCAATATCGGTTTTCATCAAATAATTCAAAAGACCCCGTCTTTGTCCAACCATTTTCAACAAGCCCCTACGGGAATGATGGTCTTTTTTGTGCTGTTTTAAATGCTCAGTTAAGTAGTTAATTCTATTGGTGAGGATTGCAATTTGAACCTCAGGAGAACCGGTATCGTTCTCATGCAATTGGAATTGTTTAATTATTTCTTGTTTTTGTTCGGCTTTCAGAACCATCAATATCACCTCCTTAATATTATTAGCCCCATAAGCCAAGAATAACGCCGGAGTATCATTAATCCTAGCTTAAGGTTTATCAGCAGTTTTAATTATATAAAAAATATATTTGATATGCATGTAATTTTAGGCTATATGAAGTAATATAATTTAGAATTAAGAAATTTGCCTTAGTAAGGGGGACTGAAAAAAGCCTTATTTTCTTTTTCATTTGCCGATCACCGTAATAACTAACCGTCCGGAATCAATATCCTTGGCTACTATATCAAACACCCTGCCCGATTTGGCAATAAAGCCCCGGAATCTGGTGGCGGTAGGAATAAACCCGGGGATTTCTTTTGCCGCGGCAATGATATCCGATAATTCTATTTTGTCCTGCCTGTAATCCTTTAATCTTTTTTTAGCATGGTCAGTAATTATTACCCGCACAATCTTCACCCTTTAGTAAGCTTTGGCTTTCAGAAGATTTTCTTCTTGAACCAAAAAGCTGTAAAGGGCATCCTGAAAAGCATTTAATCTAGGTTTTTCAAAACCCTGTTTACTATAAATGGGTTCCAGTTCCGATTGAAGATTAAAGAATTCTTTATTGCAAATAATAAGGGTAAGCTTTTCCGCCAGATTTTTATAATAATTGTGATTTTCATCAATATAGAAAGCCATAAATAACCCCCTTTTTTGTTTTATAAATATATATCTAAGAAAAGGGGGCCTAATGACAGTTATTTTATTTTAAATTCAGACCCATAAAGGTCAAGGCTTTTTTCTATATCTTTAGCAATTTGCCTTTTGAGCTCTTCAAGACCGGTAAATTTAATTTCGTCTCTTATTTTTTCATAAAAAAATATTTCTATCTCTTT
>JAAXZE010000054.1 GCA_012720075.1 Clostridia bacterium | reverse complement strand
GTTTTTCAATGAGACCTATGACATAACTGACTCCGGTAATTTTGAAGGCAAATCCATCCCCAATTTGCTCAAGGTTTCTTTGGAGGATTTGGATTTTCAAAAGCTGGATAAATTGCGCAATAAATTATTTGAACATCGGGAAAAAAGAGAACATCCATATAAAGACGATAAAATTCTCACTGCCTGGAACGGTTTAATGCTGGCAGCCCTGAGCATGGGGGCAAGAATTTTAAATAATAAAGAGTATTTAAAGAAAGCCCACGATGCCGCCCGCTTTATCCTGGAAAATTTATACCTGGATAATAGACTGTATGCCCGCTACCGGGACGGTGAAGTAAAGCATTTGGCTTATCTGGATGATTATGCCTTTTTCATCTGGGGATTGATAGAGCTTTATGAGAGCTCTTTTGATGCCTATTACCTCAAGAAGGCCATTGAGTTGAACCGGGAAATGATGGATATTTTCGAGGATAAAGAAAAGGGAGGACTGTTTCTCTACGGCAAGGACGGGGAAAAACTGATTGCCAGGACCAAGGAAATTTATGACGGAGCCATTCCCTCAGGGAATTCGGTGGCTGCTTTTAATCTATTGCGTTTGGGAGCGCTGACGGGCCAAGATGAATATTTTACCAGGGCGGAAACTATATTAAAAGCCTTTGGGGGAACTGTCAACAGAAATCCTTTGGGCCATACTTTTTTCCTTTCGGCATTAATGTTTAGTATAACTCCCTATAGAAAGGCTGTTTTGTGCGGGCCGGTAAATTCCCCGGAAATCCAGGAGTTTATTGCCGTTACCAATGAAGGGTTTGACCCCTTCCTGCTATCCTTATTAATTTCCCCTGAGCAATTGGAGGAATTAGAAAAATGTATGGATATTGAACCCGGGTTTCTGCGGCATCAAAAACCGGTGGTTTATCTCTGTGAGAATTTTACCTGCCATGCGCCAACCGGCGATAAAGACGAATATAAAAAAATGTTGCAAAATAGCCGATAAAGGGAACAAAAACAGCCCAGCTCCGTCTAAGATATAAACAAAAATCTTAGAAGGAGATGATGGCAGAATGAAAAAAAGCAGTGTATTAGCAGTAACAGTGTTATTTATTGTCAGTGTATTTCTCTTTACGGGATATACGGCGCAAGGTACCGCCGATAATATTCCTACCCTCCATGTCAACGGTACGGGGAAAATTATCACCGAACCCGATACGGTGGAAATTAGCATTTCCGTGGTGACGGAAGGCAAGACTGCAGATGTTCAAAAGGAAAATGCAGCCAAAACCCAAAAAGTAATTGATGCCCTTTTAAAGCTGGGTCTGACCAAAGATGAGTTGGAAACCCTAAGGCTAAATTTTTATCCCATGAAAAAATGGACTGAAAAAGAGGGAGAAGTAATAACCGGTTACCGGGCCGAAAACACCATTCTGGTTACAACCAAAAAACTTGAAAAAGCCGGTCAGATTGTTGATACCGCCATTAGTAACGGCGCTCAAGATGTAGGAAATCTGGTATTTACTTTGTCCGATGAAGGAAAAGAAATATTATTGGATAAAGCCATAGACCTGGCTGTTAAAGACGCCAAAAAACAGGCCGAAGTAACTGCCAAATCCCTGGGAATTCAAATTGCAGGGGTGCAAAATGTAAATGTTGTCAAGACTTCCGGGGGAGCGCCTATTTACCTGGAAACGGCCAAACTCCGTGCCGCAGCCGATATGGCGGTAGTCTCGCCGGTTATGCCCCAGGATGCCGAGTACATTGTTACCGTTGATGTTGCCTTTAAAATTAAGTAATAGTTAAAGCCACTCTAAGGAGTGGCTTTAATATGTCCAAATATGAATATTAGGATTATTTTCTAAACCCCATTGGGATAAAAGGTCTCTTAGTTTTTTTTCTGTTTCCGATAAGACAATAATGTGCAGTTGGGTGGGTTTATTGCTGGGACTTTTGGTATTAAGGAAATCGGTAAATTGTTCAAAGGTTTTTTGGGTATTTAAATTTTCTTCCAGTTTTGCTTCTCCTATATGATAAGTCCCGTCAGGGCTTTCGGCTAAAACATCAGGATTATGCCGGCCTATTTTGGGCGGCAGTTCCAAGTCGCGAAAATAGGAAGCGCCTTTTATTGTTAAGCCGTCCTCATTAAACTTTCTCACTAAGGCAATGACCATTAATTGGTGAAGTTTTAGCGGTGACATTTTTCAAGCCTCCTCCAGAAAAAGAACATGCATCAGGGTACAGAATTTATTGAATTAAAATATTTATATAATTATACACTAATTTTTTTCGAAAGTTAATTTTTTAAAGGCCAAAGAATTTTTTCTTTTTCACATTTCAGATTGACTCTCCATAAAATGTTTCAGTAATAATCAAAGGAGAGGGCATTATGATTTTCAGTACTTTCCTTGTTGTTATTTTCTCCATACTCTTCGGGATGTATCTTGGGTTTCGCTGGGCAAAGGGAGATGACATTTATCTGGATTTAACCAATTTTTTCAGTAGAATTAAACGAACCTTAAAAAGAATATTAAGCTAAAAGTTAACGGTATTGTCTTAAAATTCTAATCATATATTTTTAAACGTCTGTAAAGAATATTAATAGACTTACAGGACATGGCCAGGGTTAGCGAGGCAGATTAAAGGTACTGCCGATAGTTAACCTTCCTGTAAGTCTATTTTTTTGATATTCCGGTAATCAGTCATCGGGTAAGGAATATTTATATAAAATGTTTTGCCCGTATTCCCTTGAAAATCCTATGTAATAAACATTTTTTCCCCTTACGGTTGGCTGCAGGCCTGTACCTAACAGTGTGAATTTCTTTTCTTCTTTATTGAAAATTAGAATTTGGGGCTCATAACCGCCGGAAAAGACCAATTCCTCTTCAGTAAGCCAATTAAAATTAGTAAGATATTTTAAATCTTTAAATATTAATTCTTTTTCGTTGGCCAGGAAATTATAATAATATACCTCCTGATATAAGTTATTTATGACAGAATAATATATGCCTTCGTGGTCCAAAGCAAAAAAGGGTTCAAAGGGAGATTTTTCCGATAAGGGCAGAGGTATTTCTTCCAGGGTGTTTACATCCAGTAAACAGATTCCATTTTCCGAATAGTCATCTTTGGTATATTTGCTTAGTATTATATATTTTTCATTACCGGACCAGTCTATACCATTAATATTATCCGTTATCCGGAAAAAAACTTCGCCCGGTTTTTTGAGCACAATCAGTTCCGAATAACCATGGGCTGAATCCTCACCTTTAATTATTAGCAGCTCCAGATAACTGCCCAGAGGCGACCACCGGATTTGCTCGACAAAAGCGTGGGACCGGGGTGTTTTAAACAGCACGTTTTCAGTAAAGTTGGCCAGGTCCAGATTGCAGATACTGATTTCCTCAGGGGTTTCTTTAGCATAAGTCAGGATGATATTATTTTTGTCGGGAACCCAGCTAAAGGCCGGATAGTGGGCAGGATATTGCCATAAGGTATCTTGGCTATGGAGGTCAATGACACTTAATAATTGCAGTTCCTGGGAGAAAAAGGCCAGGTACCGTTGGTCGGGACTTACCTGGTAATTATCTATCTGCCCGAAAGCGGTATAAATGTTTTCTCTTTTTGCTTCTTTGGAATCTTCCGGGAACCAATTGCAAAATTCTATATTTTGAATTTTATTTTCCTCATCCAGCCTGCATCGGGCATAAACCCCGGCCGGAATTAATCTTGGGTCCTCTATAACTTCCGAACCGTAAAGATGGTTAAAAATAATCAAGGGTTCCTTGCCGAACTGAAAAACTTTTCCCTTTATGGTAATACCGTTGCCAAGATTTTTTTCAATTATGCCGTTTAAGACTTTTTCTCCGTCGTAGGCATTTGTGTTCCCTGCTAAAAATATTAGCGCCAGCAATAAAACATAGATTTTTTTCACTTCAAAACCCCCTTATCAGTTTCCCATTATTAATATTTTACAAAAAATGGAAATTTCCTGCCGGAATAACCTTTCAATTGAGAAAAAGATAAGAGGGAAAGGCAAAAAAAATAACGCACCCTGCTGAGTGCGTTTACGCTAGGAAATAGACGGGACTCGAACCCGCATCTCAGGCGCCACGAACCTGTGTGATGCCATTTCACTACTATCTCCCTTATTTGACCTTGTCCTCATTATACCAATTTAATGTGATGAAGGCAATTGGTTGTTTTTAGAATTTAAGGGCTACTTTTCTAGCCTTTTTACCAAAAATCTTTAAATAGCTCTTTTTATTACATGAATATTTTACTTTTAAACTATAACTGAAAAATACAGCTCCGGTTGCAGTAATTATGCCTGCCAAGATGAAAAAAAGGATTTACGGAAAACCGTAAATCCTTACAGCACTGGTGGGACTAAGTGGGCTCGAACCACTGCCCCCTACGATGTCAACGTAGTACTCTAACCAACTGAGCTATAGTCCCGTATTTCTAGTATTATTATAAAGGGCAATCCGCAGTTTGTCAAAGTAATTTAATTGAAAAATATTATCCTTTTTGCAGGACATTTCTAACTTTTGTCTAAGTCATTCAATTAGTTAAGCAGTTTAGTTATAGAAAGGATTGGTTTAATGAATTTAAAAGAAACATTATTTGCCCTTGTTCTTATAATTATTGCTCCTTTTTTGGCTGCTGTAATTAAAGGTACCTTTAAACCCAGAAAGTATTATAAAAACAAGAAAAAAGATTAAATCACAGCCTGATTTAGTCTTTTTTTATCTTAAAAGAACGGAAAGGAGCAGATTTCTTGAGTAATTTAGATTTTAAATACCGATTACAACAAATACCTCCCCTGTGGGACTTGATCCTTTTAAGTTTACAATGGCTGATTATCACCATTCCCATTCTGCTTATTATGGGAAAAGTAGTAGCAGGCCTTCATTTCGAAAATATTTTAGAACAGACCGTTTATCTCCAAAAATTGTTTTTTGTCACGGCGGTCACTATTTTAATTCAAATTTTTCTGGGCCACGGGCTGCCCATTATTATGGGCCCGGCTGCGGTCCTTTTAGCAGGCATAGTGGCCGTCCAAGGCAATAGTATCGCTGCCATTTATTCTTCCATCATGTTTGGCGGGTTGGCGTTAGCCATCTTAAGCATGACCGGATTATTTGGCTATTTGAAAAGCCTTTTTACCTCCAGAGTAATAGCGGCAACCCTCATATTGATTGCCTTTACTTTGACTCCCATGATAACAAATTTGATTTCCTCCGCTCCGCCAGGAGTTTCCGGTTTTACCAATTTTGTTTTTGCCCTATGTTTTGTTTTTTCAATGTTTATCGCCAATAAATTAACAACGGGAATTTGGAAAGCGACTATAACGGTTTGGGGCATTATCTTTGGAAGCCTAATCTATAACTTTATTTATCCGGTTAAAATAAACACCGGTTTGAATGATTGGTTTTCTCCTTTCTTTAAAGATTTTACCCTCAATATTGCTTTTGAGCCGGGGATAATAGTTTCGTTTTTGATTTGTTTTTTAGCCCTTTCCATTAATGATTTAGGCTCAATTCAGTCGGTAAATGAATTAATTAATCCCGACAATAAGGAACGGAGAATTGCCAGGGGCATTACTTTTACCGGTTTGGGAAATATTCTGGCAGGCTTTTTCGGTGTTATCGGATTGGTTAACTTTTCTTTAAGCCCCGGCGTTATTGTTTCCACAAAATGCGCTTCTAAATATACCTTAGTCCCGATGGGTTTTGGCTTATTAATCCTTTCTTTTTTTCCCGGGGTAATTGCTTTCATGGGCAGTATACCTACCGTGGTCATAGGAAGCGCTTTAATTTATCTAATGTGCTCCCAGATTGCCGCCGGTCTTATGGTTGCTTTAAAATCCGCTGAAAACTTTACTTTTGAGCACGGTTTGGCCATTGGGTTAAGCTTGATGTTAAGTATTGTCATTGCAATTTTACCGGCGGAATTTCTGAATTCTTTTCCTGCCATTATCAGGCCTATTTTGGGCAATGGGTTTGTGATGGGTGTGCTGGCGATATTAATCATGGAGCATTTAATTTTTAAGGGCCGTTGAATTTTTTAAAAACAGTCCGGATACTTTGTACAAACAACATGAAAATATGCAAGGAGGAGCGGGAAAATGGATGCTTATCTAAAAGCCAGAAAGGAATTGGACAGGGACAGGGGAAAACAGGCGGTTAAAGCACTACAGGCTAATCGTATGGAGGCTTTGTTGGCAGAAGATCAAGAGGAAGCCTGCCGATACTTATTGCAGGCTATAAACCCACAAAAGACAGTGGCCTTGGGAGATTCCCTGACACTTAAAGAAATGGGAATTATTAAAAGGCTGGAGGAGAGAGGCCAAAGGGTGGTAAATCCTTTTGCCGTTCCCGGTCAGGACAATATTGAGTTAATGTATGAGGCTTTTAACTGCTACTATTATCTTACCGGCAGCAATGCCGTTACCTTGGACGGTAAAATTCTCTGCGTTGATTCCATCGGCAACAGGGTTGCGCCGATGTTTTTCGGACCCAAGGAAGTGTTTATCGTGGCAGGGGTCAATAAGTTGGTGGAAAACCTGGAAGAAGGACGGAAAAGGATCAAGGAATATGCTGCTCCGGTCAATGCCAGGCGATTGGGGAAAAACACTCCCTGTATAACCTTGCCCAAATGTACCGACTGCAGTAGTGAGGACAGGATTTGCAATGTCGAAGTAATTTTACATAAAAAACCCCGCTTCACCAAAGTGACGGTTCTGTTAATCAACCGGCACCTGGGTTTATAAATAAAAGCAAAAATAAAACCCTTGTAATCATTGAGATTACAAGGGTTTTTTGGTGGGCCATCAGGGACTCGAACCCGGGACACCCTGATTAAGAGTCAGGTGCTCTACCAACTGAGCTAATGGCCCATAAGTTTTATGTTTTAGCAACTCTTTTATTATATAAAATATTATAATTTTTTTCAAGCCCATTTTCTCCAGGGATGCTGCGACCCTTACTTATAGAATACCTATAATTTGTCCTTCTTTCAATATATTGCTATCAAATTAGCTAAACGGTGCGGCTAAAGGTTTAACGAGGTTTTGTTAAAAATTGAAACTTCTTATAAAGTATACTCAATGTCGCCCTCTCATATAATAGTAAAGCGAAGGAAAGGGGTGAAATTTTATTTGGTAGAAGCTATAACCGTCGGAACTTCGAAAAATCCCCAGGCTTTAATCAATCGGTTTAACGAAAACAAAGCCGTTAAGTTTCATTATAAAATAAATAATAAAGGCAATATTACATTTTTGGACATTGATAATTATCAGTCGAATAAATCTACCCAGGAATTCAAAAAATTATTAGCCAACATCATTACCGATGTAATAATTGAAGACTGGCCGCAAATTATTATTAAAAAAATAATCAGGGATCATTATTATTATTTCAATGAGGAAGAAAAGAAAAACATCCGGGAAAAAGCGCTGGAATTTATAAAAAAAGGGGAATTTCCCTGTAAACCTCAGATGAGGAGAATGAACATACTTAATGAGGTTATGAAATTCCTGGAGAGAAATGATGAAATTGTCTTAGAGGGTTTTGTAAATTTCCGCCTCAAGGATTATGTAGTGGAAGTGGCCGATATTGTTGACGCGGCCGTTGATGATTTTCTTTTGGAAAAAGAATACATGGAGTTTATAAGGCTTCTTAAATATTTTGTTGAAATTCAGGAGCCTAAAGTCAATGAAGTCCATATTCTTTTGGAAAAGAACAATACCTTCAAACTGGTTGACCGCGACGGTAATCCAATTGAAAATGAGTACTTAGACGGTTTTTCCTTGGAATTAATGAGCAGCAGCATTAACTATGAGGATTTGTTAATTAGCGCTCTTATTACCTTGGCTCCTCGAGTAGTTGTTATTCATTTAAACAACTCTCCGGGACCTAGGGAAACGGTGAAAACCATTGAGAATGTTTTTGGGCGGAGGACCCGAAAATGTAACGGATGCAGTTTATGCCATAAGGGAACTTGATTAAGTCAGGTTCCTTTTTGTTTTAATAAAGATATAAGGTTGTTCGAGGCTTCAGGGATACCTAATCTTATTTTTCTTTATCTTTAACGGCTTTTCTGCTATGATAAATCTGGTGATCAATGTTGGGTATATTTTATGTCGTATTGTCTGCGGGATTAGGTTGTCTTATAGGTTGGAGCACCAATGTCATAGCCATAAAATTAATATTCAGGCCTTATGAAACCTATAATTTATTTGGCTTTATTCCTGTTCAGGGCCTTATCCCCAAACGAAGAGCCGAAATAGCTTTGGCCATCGGTCGGGTGGTGGAAAGGGAGCTCTTATCCAGTGCTGAGCTTATTGCCAAATTAACCAATTCCGGCGAAGTGAAAGAGAAACTGGTTAAAACTGTCGCGGATAATATAAAAAAACGATTGGAAAAGTATTTTCCGCCTTTCGTTCCTGCCACTATCAGAGATAATGTAATGCTTATTATCGATAATGTTATTGCCGGGGAAGCCGAAAGGTTTTTCAGGGATACTTTGCCCCAGGTAGCCGAGGAACTGAAGGATACCATTCCGGTTGCGGAAATGGTTGAAGCTAAGATTAATCAGTTAGATTTAAAAGAACTGGAAGAATTAATTTTGGCCATTGCCAAAAGGGAGTTAAAGCATATTGAATATTTTTGAGGAGTACTGGGCTTTATTATAGGCCTTTTCCAGGGTCTTTTGTACCTTGTGTTGACATAAAGGAATTTAAAACCTATAATTTACTATATAAAAGCTGGGAAGAGGACATGTAAGCCTTTGGATACCCCAGAGAGAAAACACCTTGGCTGGAAGTGTTTTCGGTTAAGAAAAAGGCTTATACCACCTCGGAGCTGTTATCTCGAAATTCAGTAGGGATAGCCGGTAGCTGCCGTTATAGCATAAGAAGAAGGGGAGCTAAGCTCCCAATTTAGGTGGAACCGCGGGAAGACAGCTTCTCGTCCTAAACGGACGGGGAGCTTTTTTTGTTGTATAACGAAAACCACCTGCTATGCAGGTGGTTCCAAAAAGCTTTAGCTATGAGTAGAAAAATCTACCTCCAATTGATAAAATAGTGCAGGTTTCGCCAGCCGCACTATATTTAGAAGGAGGTAGATGT
>JAAXZE010000053.1 GCA_012720075.1 Clostridia bacterium | reverse complement strand
GCGTCGTGCCTGAATTTTTCCAGGCTTTGCCCTTATCCCTTTCTTGTTCTGTATGGACTTGATCCTTAATCCTTTTCCCTTACTCCTTCCTTATTGGAACCCCTTTTTTCGCATGGGTGGGAGGAATAAATGAGAAATACAATACATCAAAATAAACTTTATTATCCTACTCAACTGTCACCGATTTAGCCAAATTCCGGGGTTGGTCCACGTTGCAGCCCCGGGCTACCGCGGCGTAGTAAGCAATCAATTGTAGAGGAATTACCGTCAGGACAGGAGCTACAAAATTGTTTATTTCGGGTATGGTAATTACATCGTCCACATATTTTCCTACCTCGGTATCCCCTTCAACGGCGATAGCCAGCACTTGGGCGTCCCGGGCTTTTACCTCTTTAATGTTTGATAAGGTTTTATCATAGGTTTTTTGCTGGACGCACAAAGCAATTACCGGCGTTTCCTGGGTAATCAGGGCTAAGGTGCCGTGTTTCAATTCACCGGCGGCATAAGCCTCGGCGTGAATATAAGAAATTTCCTTGAGTTTTAACGACCCTTCCAAAGCCACCGCCCAGTCAAAGCCCCGGCCGATGAAAAATACATCATGCTTATCTTTGAAATACTCGGCGACTTCCTTGTACTTGGCTGTTTCCTTTAAGATTCTGTCTGTTGCCTCCGGCAAGGAATGCAAGGCGTTAATTATCTCACCTGCTAGAGTATCACTTACCAGGCCTTTTAGCTGACCCAGATATAATGCTAATAAATACTCGGCTACCAGCATGGTGGTATAGGCCTTGGTCGAAGCTACGGCGATTTCCGGACCGGCCCAGATATAAACGACAAAGTCGGCTTCCCTGGAAATGGAGCTTCCCACCACGTTGGTGATAGCCAAAACGGCGGCCCCTTTATGCTTAGCCTCTCGCAGAGCAGCCAGGGTATCGGCCGTTTCCCCCGATTGGCTGATGACGATTACCAAGGTTTCTTCATCAACCAAAGGTTCCCGGTAGCGAAACTCCGAAGCTATATCTACCTCAACGGGAATACGCAGCAATTGCTCAAAAACGGTCTTTCCGACCAGTCCGGCATGGTATGCCGTGCCACAGCCTACAATATAGATTTTTTTCCATTGGCTGACGGTTTCCATGGGTAAATGGAAGTCCGGGAATTGCACCTTGTTTCCTGCCGTTCTGCCGCTTAAAGTTTTGCGGAAAGCCGCCGGCTGCTCGTAAATCTCTTTGAGCATAAAATGCTCAAAACCGCCTTTTTCCGCCGCCTCGGCATCCCAGGAAACATTAAATATTTCTTTATTAACTATTTCCCCGGAAATAGTTGTAATTTTTATGGTATCAGGGGTAAGGATGCAAATTTCTCCGTCATCAATCAAATAACACTTTCGTGTATGGGAAAGGATGGCCGGTATGTCGGAAGCGATAAAGTTTTCTCCTTCCCCTATACCAACAACCAATGGACTGTCTTTGCGGACTCCTATCAATTTACCGGGCTCTTTTTTGCAGAGAATGCCCAAAGCATAGGAACCTTCAATCCTTTGCAAAGTCTTTCTTACGGCTTCTTCCAAATCGCCTTCATAATAGTGCTCAATGAGGTGGGCAACTACTTCGGTATCAGTTTCCGATGAAAAAACATGGCCCTGTTCCATTAACCATTCCTTCAGTTCCAGGTAATTTTCGATAATACCGTTATGGACTACGGCAAAATCCCCGGAACAATCGGCATGGGGATGGGAATTTTCAGCGGAGGGTTTGCCATGGGTTGCCCAACGGGTATGGCCAATACCGATATTCCCTGTCGGTTTTTCCTTTTGGAGTTTATTCTCCAGAAAAGAAAGTTTACCCACCGCTTTTACTATCTGTATTGTATCTTCTTCTAATACTGCAACTCCTGCGGAATCATATCCACGATACTCCAATTTTCGCAAACCTTCCACCAAAATGGGAGTAGCCTCTTTTCTACCAACGTAACCTACTATGCCACACAAATAAACTCCTCCTTAAGCTACAGCACAACTGCATCCGATACCCTTTGTCCCTGAAATTGCTTCCAGGTTTTGTAGTACCTTTAACGGTCATGCAGAGACCGGGGAGCACCCGCCGAATTTTTCGATTAACTCCCCCCTCGTCAACCAACCAGGAAGTCTACCGGCAATTAACGGGTCAGGTTAAGGCTGAGGTTGAGGAAAGTATTTTTACCTAAATCAAACCTCCGACCTCCGGCTTCCTTATTGGTTCTGGCGCTAAAAATATTTTAATTTGTGCTGTTTTTTGACAATGTCATTATAATTTAGTTTCCCTTAAATTGCTACTAATATCCGCGAAAACCTCCCCCCTTCCATGTTGATCTGCGCCACAGATGTTTAAATTGTACTATGATCTTCAAAAGTTAACAATGGATGAATATTCCATTGTTAACTTTTGAGAAGCCAGATGGAAATGGCCATCAGGCAAAAGGCAAGCAGCGCTTTGGGTACTGATACTTTATCCCCCAGTAAATATATAGTAAACAACAAAATGAATATGTAATAGATAAAAGTTTGGGAAGCAATCAACATAGGCAGATTTTTGACCGCATCATTGCCTTTAATAAACGCCATGCCCAGGGAAAGATTGGCGGTAAACAAAAGGGGTAAAATTTTAAGATTATATAAAGCTACACTTAGCCACTCAGGATTTACATATTTCACCTGCCAGGATACAGTTCCGGCCAGAATTAAAGCGCCCAGTGTTATTAATCCTAATACGAAAACCATTTTTACCTCCAGAAAATTTATTTTTAGCAAAATGCCCGGAAATGTAATTAAAAGGAAAGTGGCAACCCTCTTATCCGGGAAAAAGGATAAAAAATCAGATACCACACATTACCCAAAGAAAAAACTAGCGACCGGTTACTCTTGCCGGAACTATTCCAGTCACCGGTCACCAGCCACTAGTTCATTTATCTTTACATTACCTTGGCCCGTCCTCTGTAGATAAGCCCTCTCTCCACGTCTAAGGTAATCAAAGTTCCCGTGGGCAATTTTTCGGTGGCATTTTTTACGCCCACAATTACCGGCTTGCCCAAGTTCAAACAAACAATGGCAGCATGGGAGGTTAACCCGCCTTCTTCGGTAATAACCGCCGCCGCTTTTTCTATGGCAGGGACATAATCAGCATCAGTTGAATGGACAACCAAAATTTCATTAGGCTTGATTTCTGTTATGGCCTGTTTTGCCGATTTGGCTACCTGCACCGTCCCTGTGACATTTTTCCGCCCTATTCCTATGCCTTGGGCTAAAATTTGTCCCACTACCTCTACTTTTAAGAGGTTGGTGGTCCCGGGAACCCCTACCGGCACACCGGCAGTGATAACAACCAAATCACCGTTTTTAATCAGGCCTTCTTCTAAACTGACATTTATGGACTGTTCAATCATGGCATCGGTGCCTTCGGTGGGCGGTGCGTAAATGGGCTTGACACCCCACATCAATAATAGTTTGCGCAAAGTTTGCATCCTTGGTGTTACTGCGATAATAGGCGCCTTGGGACGATATTTGGATACCATCCTGGCAGTGGAACCGGATTCCGTGGCCGTAATTATTGCTGCTGCTTCCAAATTATGGGCAATGGTGCAAGTAGCATAACTGATGGCATCGGTAGTCGTTTGTCTGGTAACCTTACCCCTCATTTTTACCAACTCATCATTTTTCCGAGCCGTTTCCGTTTTTAGAGCAATCCTGGCCATGGTTTGCACAGCCTCTGCAGGGTATTTGCCATTAGCCGTCTCGCCGGAAAGCATGATGGCATCGGTACCATCGAAAATGGCATTGGCTACGTCACTGGCTTCAGCCCTGGTAGGCCTGGGATTTCTGATCATGGAATCCAGCATTTGAGTTGCCGTAATTACAGGTTTCCCTGCTTTGTTGCATTTTTCAATCATTAATTTCTGAATTAAGGGAACTTCTTCAGCCGGGATTTCTACCCCCAAATCACCCCGGGCAACCATGAGGCCGTCGGAAACCTCTAAAATTTCATCCAGGTTGTCCACACCCTGCTTGTTTTCGATTTTGGAAATGATATGAATGTCTGCATTGTGTTCTTCTAAAATTTTACGGATTTCCAGTACGTCACCGGCGCTGCGGATAAAGGATGCCGCAATAAAATCACCACCCTGTTCAATGCCGAATTTAATATCGGCAATATCTTTCTCCGTAACGGCCGGCAAATTGATATTAGCCCCGGGTACATTGACTCCTTTCCTGTTAGCAATCTCCCCGCCGTTTAATATTTTGCAGTAAATCTCCGTTCCCTCAACTTTTATTACCTCTAAAGCAATTAAACCATCATCGATTAAAATGCGGTTGCCTGGCCCGACATCTTGGGGCAAACCGGGATAGTTGACCGTTATCCTTTCCTGGGTTCCTAAAATATCTTCAGTGGTCAAAATTATTTCCTTGCCGGCTTCCAGGGTAATTTTGCCTTCGGCCAATAAACCGGTTCTAATTTCCGGGCCTTTGGTGTCCAGCATAATGGCTACCGGTGTATTGGTCAATTTTACCGCTTCCCGGATATTTTTAATCCTCTGTCCATGTTCTTCATGATTTCCATGGGAAAAGTTTAAACGGGCAACATTCATGCCGCTTTCAATAAGCCGACAGAGCATTTCTACCGATTCGCTGGCAGGCCCAATGGTACAGACAATTTTTGTGCGTCTCATTAGCATTTCCTCCTATTTAAATAGATAAAATCCCAGCCAGATTGTATGCCTCCAAATCCAATTCTTTTTTCTTATTGACGGCATCATCTAAAGGCACTTCCACAATCTTTTTCCCTTTTATACCCGTCATAAGGTTGGATTTCCCCTGTAGAAGAAGCTCTACGGCCAATCCACCCATTCTGCTGGCAATTATTCTATCTAACGCAGTAGGTGTACCTCCTCGTTGAATGTGGCCCAATACCGTAACTCTGATATCAATCCCCATCATTTCTTCTATCTTTTTGCTGACATTATAGGCCGAGTCTACACCTTCCGCCACAAGAATAATGCTATGACGCTTTCCCCTTTCTATTCCCCGCTTGATTCTTTCCACAACTTCCTTGTAATTAGGTTCAATTTCCGGAACAAGGATGGATTCCGCCCCGCCGGCCAAACCTGCTTCCAGAGCAATCCAACCGGAGTTTCTTCCCATAACCTCCACCAAAAAGACCCGTTCATGGGAAGTCGCGGTATCCCTTATCCGGTTAATAGCATCAATAACCGTGTTTATAGCGGTATCAAAACCAATGGTAAGCTCGGTACCATAGATATCATTGTCGATGGTTCCGGGGACTCCTATGACGGGAAAACCTAAATTGTGAAGCTCTATAGCTCCCCGGAAAGAACCATCGCCGCCAATGACAACCAGACCGTCAATTCCATTGGTTTTTAAATTGTTTAATGCTTTTTGTCTGCCTTCCGGTGTCATAAACTCTTTGCTGCGAGCTGTATGCAGGATTGTACCGCCCCGTTGAATAATATCGGCAACAGAGCCCAAATTCATTTTCCTTATTGCGCCGTCTATTAATCCGGCGTAACCCCGCTCAATACCATAAACTTCCAGATTATGGTAAATGCCTGTTCTAACTACGGCTCTGATGGCAGCATTCATACCGGGCGCATCCCCGCCACTGGTCAAAAGGGCAATCTTTTTCATGGATATAACACCTCCTTGTTAGTGACCGGGACTAGCTTCTGGGAAATTTACCGGGTCTTGTTCCCTGCACCCAGGGTCCAGTGCCCTCAGAGGCCAGTTAAGGGCAGAAAGTCAATGGTCTGCAATTCAATCCAGATTTTCTTAAGCACTGTAGAACCGCAGAACTGCAGCGACGTAGCAAAGTTACTTGGTAATAGCACTGCTTAAGATTTCATGGGCTTCTTCTGCTTCGGATTCAGGCACTAAAATTTCTACCGAACCCGAATCTCCTAAATGAGGGACACCGGTAGAGCGCAAATTAACCAATAAGCCCTCTCCGGTCAAAATCTCCTTTAATTGTTCAGCAATTATTCTGTTAGGAGCAATATAAACAACAGTCCACATTATGTTATTCCCTCCCAAAATTAGTTTCATGAAACTATTGCCTAGTCAGTCCCCTGATTCCACTACGCCATGGGCTGTAAAAATTCTGGCCCGGCCTTTAATCTTCATAGCCGAGGTTTGCTCGGTAAATTGGGCAATCATTACTTCGCCTCTGTCTAACTTTTCAGTATGGTGAAATTTAGTGTCCCTCCCTCGGGTTAAACCACTGATATTAACGCCGTTGTCCAGTGCTTTTATTACGATGTACTCACCGGATGTATTAACGTTTTCCATTGATTTCACCTACTTTAAACTTTTTTTTCAAAGCTTTTTCCACCGCCGGCGGGACAAAATGACTGACATCACCGCCTAAGGCTGCAACATTTTTAATGACGCTGGAACTGATAAAGGAATACTCGGAATCGGTCATTAAAAAGATTGTTTCTACATTTTCATTTAGATGACGATTAATGGAGGCCATCTGCATCTCATTTTCAAAGTCAGAGACTGCCCTTAAGCCCCTGATTATGGCGACAGCCCCTTTTTTCTTTACATAATTAACCAAAAGCCCTTCAAAAATTTCTATTTCCACATTGGGCAAATCGGCTAAACAACACTCTTCAATCAAAGCCATCCGTTCTTCGACGGTAAAAAGGGTCTTTTTACTGCTGTCCAGGGCTATTGCCATAATAACTTTATCAAAAAGTTTGGCTGCTCTTTGCGTGATATGCACATGGCCAAATGTTACTGGATCAAAAGTTCCGGGATACACTGCTATTTTCTGCAAAAAACCACCCTCCAATTAAAAAACTTACTTCAGATGAAGACAATCTCCTCCAGAGTTCAATTTTTTTACCTAGCACGCCACTTCTCACCAACAAGAGACAGAGGAAGCAAGATACAAGAACAAGAATACTTAAACGGCCTTATTGGCATCCTGTTTTCCGCAAGTGGCGGCCCCGGCAATGGGACAAAGCTTATTTTTAGCTTGTCCAAAAAAGTTTTATATAGTTACTATAAATATCTAACCTGCAATTAATTCGTGAATACAATCCATTCTCCTGCAAAAAATTATTATTTTTTTTACTTTAATTTCGCAAGCCGTTATGAGCAATTTTGGCTGCTGCCGCCGAAGCAATGGCGGCCACAATGTCATCGGCAAAGGTATTAACCTTGCCGGGGCTAGAATCCAATCGACCTATCAGGCCAATCTTAATTTTATCCAAATAACCGAAACTGGTTATCCCTATGGTTCCGTAAATATTGGTGATAGCCAAGGCCAAAACTTCGTCAATCCCATAAAGAGGCTCATCTTCTCTGATAATGGAAGAAATGGGTTCGGGCAGCATGTTCCGCTCCGCCAAACTATCTAAAGCCAAACCCGTAAGAATGGCATACTGCACTTCCCGTTTTTCCAAAACGGCATTGACGGCTTCCACACAAGTTTCCTTGTTTAAGTCAGGATGATACTTTTTTTGCAGTTCAAATACAATATCTCCAATATCATCTATACTAATTCCCCTGGCCAACATATGCTCCACAACTATATTTTTCACCGTTTTGCCCCCTGTAGCAGATTATTTTCGGATACTATTAATTGTATGAAGGGCAACGGAGAATTGTGCCTTATTTATTTACAAAAGATATGTTTTCCCGGGGACAGATTTCCAGCAAACTTTTTTCCAAATCAGGCTGCCACCTGACCCAGTAGTTGCGGTCGGTCAGAATTAACTTTTTCTCTTTTTCAAAATAGAAGTAGACCGGTATTTCCCCCCTGTAATTCTGTAAAATTCGACTGATGACTTCCAATACTGCGTGGTCAACACGGTCGGAATCAACCTTTATATAAAGCTTGGGGGTTTTCTTTTCCGGAAGATTTAACAGACTTATTTCTTCGGCAAAAAACTTAGGACTGTCCTCCTGAAGGTTTATACGCCCGCTAATTAAGACCACTTTATCGGTTTCCACAAGATGATGGTATTTCTGCAGTGTCTTGGGGAAAATTAACACTTCAATGCTTCCGGTTAAATCCTCCAGAGTACAATAGGCCATGGTTTCACCCTTTTTTGTCACCGTTCGCCTTAAAGCGGTAATAACGCCGCCGATAGTAAGCCTTTTGCCGTCTTCCTCCTGACTAAGGTCGGCAATTTGTTGATTTGTTTTTGCTTGCAATATCTTCTTATATTCCTGCAGGGGATGTCCACTGACATAAAGGCCCAGGATTTCTTTTTCCATGGCCAGGATATCCCTTTGGCTAAACTCCTCCACATCGGGCAGCTTTATCTCCGGGAAATCCAGGCGAAAGCCGGCCGCTTCACCTACGTCAAAGAGAGAAAGCTGGCTGCTCTGGACGCTTTTCTGCAGTTCCTGACCCTGTTCCATGCAGATATCGAGAATCTGTAAAAGCTGTACCCGGTTGCCGGGCACTGAACTAAAGGCACCACATTTAATCAAACTTTCCATTACTCTCCGGTTGACCTGGCTTAAATCTACCCTTTTGCAAAAATCCTGCAGGGATTTAAAAGGTCCTTCCTTGTCCCTGGCCGCCAGAATAGCCTGAATGGCCCCTTTGCCGACGTTTTTCACCGCCGCTAAACCGAAGTGAATACTGGAACCCTTGACAATAAAGTTTTCCCGGCTTTCATTGATATCGGGCGGCCGTACTTCGATACCCATCCGCTGACACTCGGCAATATAAAAGGGTACCTTATCAGTGGACTCCATAACACTGGTTAAAAGGGCAGCCATAAATTCCACCGGGTAGTGGGCTTTTAAAAAGGCCGTCTGGAAAGCCAAAAGGGCATAAGCGGCACTGTGGCTTTTATTAAACCCGTAGCCGGCAAAGTATTCGATAAGCTCAAAGATCCTTCCGGCCACCTCAGGCTCAATGTTATTCTTTTGCGCGCCTTCGATAAACTCCTGTTTCAATCCCGCAATTATTTCCGGTTTTTTCTTACCCATCGCCCGTCTTAACAGATCGGCCTGTCCCAGGGTAAAGCCCGCCAACTCGCTGGCTATCCTCATAACCTGTTCCTGATAAAGAATTACACCATAAGTGGGTTTTAGGATGGGTTCTAAAAGGGGGTGCAAATATTCGATTTTCCTTTTTCCATGCTTCCGGGCGATAAAATCCTCAACCATCCCGCTGCCCAAGGGACCGGGCCGGTAAAGGGCCACCAAGGCAATAATATCTTCAAAATGTTCAGGCTTTAAGTCTTTGAGAATGGCCCTTAACCCGGAGCTTTCCAACTGGAATACCCCAATGCTCTCCCCTTTGCCCAAAAGCTCATAGGTCAAAGGGTCATCCAAATCTATATGGTTTAAGTCCACTTTCACCCCTTGATTTTGCTCAATTAATTCCACGGCGTTATTAATCACCGTTAAAGTCCTCAGTCCCAGCAAATCCATCTTCAAAAGGCCGATTTCTTCCACGTTTTCTTTGGCAAACTGGGTTGTTATTCCGCCTTCACTGGATTTTTGCAAAGGCAGATAATGGTCCAAAGGTTCCTGGGAGATAACCACCCCTGCCGCATGGGTACCGGCATGGCGGGGCATTCCTTCCAAAGCCATGGCGGTATAGACCAGGTCTTTGATCTGGGGATTTTCCTCCACCATCTCTCTAAGCTCCGGTGAAACCTCTAAAGCTTTGCCAATAGTGATGCCTAATTCGTTGGGGATGAGTTTGGCCACTTTATCCACCAGACCCAGGGGAATGTTCATGACCCTTCCTACATCCCGAATGGCCGCCCGGGCCGCCATGGTTCCAAAGGTGATGATTTGGGCCACCCGGTCCTTGCCGTATTTCTCCACTACATAGTCTATAACTTCCCCCCGCCGCTCAAAGCAAAAGTCGATATCGATATCGGGCATGCTGACCCGCTCCGGATTTAAAAACCGTTCAAAAAGAAGGTCATACTTAAGGGGGTCGATATCGGTAATTTCCAAGGTATAGGCAACCAGACTGCCGGCCGCCGAGCCTCTGCCCGGTCCGACAAAAATACCGGCATTTTTGGCAAAATGAATAAAATCCCAAACGATGAGGAAATACCCGGCATAGCCCATCTGCTTAATGATTTTCAGTTCATAGTCCAGTCTATCTTTGGCTTTCTCGCTGGGTTCACCATACCTTTTCCGAAGGCCTTCCTGACATAATTTGTCCAGGTAAGTTTCAATGGTAAATCCTTCGGGCACTTCAAAGACCGGCATATGGTTTTCGCCGAAGGTAAACTCCACATTACAGCGCTCAGCGATTTTCACCGTGTTGGCTAAAGCCCCTTGATACTCTCCCAGGGCTAAATTCATTTCCTCCCATGATTTTAAATAAAATTCCTGAGTTTCAAATCTCAGCCGGGATTCATCATCCAAGGTTTTGGCCATCTGAATGCACATCAAAACATCCTGAACCTGGGCATCCTCCTTGGCCACATAATGGACGTCAGTAGTGGCAACCAGGGGTATTCCCGTCTCCTCACTGATTTGGGCCAGTTGGGCATTAACCCTGGCCTGTTCATGGAGCCCGTGGTTTTGCACTTCCAGATAGAAATTATTTTCCCCAAAAACATCTCTGTACCAGAGGGCACAAGCTTTGGCTTCCTCATACTTATCGGCCAGTAAAAGGGTGGGTATTTCCCCGGCCAGACAGGCGCTTAACGCAATCAGTCCTTCACTGTATTGGGCAAGCAGTTCCCTGTCAACCCTGGGCTTATAATAAAACCCTTCCAGAAAAGCCATGGAAACCAGCTTGATAAGATTTTTATAGCCGGTATTGTTTTCTGCCAAAAGAACCAGATGGAAAGGAGAATCGTCGACGTTAGGTTTTTTATCAAAACGGGAGTTGGGCGCCACATATACTTCACAGCCGATAATAGGCTTTATCCCTGCCTTTTTGCAGGCTTTATAAAAATCTATCACCCCGTACATGACGCCGTGGTCGGTAATGGCTAAAGCCGGCATGTTCTCTTCTTTGGCTTTGGCAATCAGCCGGTCCAGGCGGCAGGCGCCGTCCAGCAAGCTGTATGCTGTATGATTATGTAAATGCACAAATTCTTTGGCCATCTTAGCAACACCTCTTTTATTTTGGGGTTAACATATTAGGAAGCATCCCATAAATATTAAATAAATATGATGCATCTCATGTATGTAAATCTGCATGACGCATCAAGTCAAGGGTTAGCTTAACAGATGCATCAATTTACATGCTTTCCTTTAAGATGTAAATCCTTAAGATGCTTCATGCTGTTTAGCCAAAAAGCAGATGCGTCCAGTAATGTCATCATGCTTGGGATGCATCTTGCATTGTAACCACAAAGAAGATTCCTTCCAATTTATTCGATGTCACAATGTAACGGTGGCACGATGTCACCATTTTTTTATACTTTTCAACAAAAAAGAGTCAATGTCCTGCATACATCTCCATTGCCAAAAATATATATATAAAAATACCTACCATTATCTTGTGAGGTAGTATTATGACTTTTACCGACAGATTGGTCTATATCTTCTGTACTTCATTGGGCATAATCCTAGGCGGAGCTTTAATCGGTTCTTTATCTACCATTATAACAGGAGAACAGCCTTACTTTACTATGAGAAAATTGGCGGAGGACATGAAAATCTGGGCGGTAGTAGCGGCCATTGGCGGTTCTTTCAGTTCATTTGAAGCCCTGGGGTCAGGTCTTTTTTCCGGAGAAATCCGGCTTTTGGCCAAACAGTTTTTTTATGTAATCAGTTCCTTTGCCGGTGCGGAACTGGGCATTTATCTCATTTATACCCTTACCGGCGGTGGAAATCCATGAAATTTCTCTTTTTTTTGCCAACCAAAAGACTGGCCAAAGATACGGCTTTATTTGCCATTGGGATACTAATTGGGGCTGTCCTGGCCAATCTGGCTATCGGTTACCAGGTTGAAAACCTGTATCGCCAAAATTCGGATTTAAAGGTTCAGTTAAGCGAAAAGGAAAACCAGATCCAGGCCTTGGAAGACCAGATAACCGAGGCCAAAAGATGGTTTGTGGTTCAGGAAATTCAAATCGACCTGGAATTGCCGGATAGAAACTTCGCCGATACAGAAAAGTTGAAACTTAATATTCAAGAACAAATCAAAGATTTATTAAAAAACGTCAGGGGGAAAAGGGTTAACCAGCTGGACCCCGAAGTAATCTGGCACATTGTGGACGGGAGAAAATTGGAAGCTCTGGGCTATTCTTTTATAATAGAGGTAAAAGGAGTTATAATCTCGGAGAAATTGATTTTTTATGTCTATGCCAAATATATTGATCCCGAGCGGGACGATCCGGTGTAAAAATTAATGGAGAATGGAAAATTGAGAATTGAGAAGGGAGAATTAAAAAATTTTAGGCAGACACAAAGGTCTGCCCCTACTTTTTAACCACTTTCAATGTCGTCAAAGCTTTAACTTGCAGTTCGGAACCGTTATACATTTCAATTTCTACGGTACAGGTCTTTTTGGCGATATGCAATATTTTCGCATAAACTTCTACTACTTCTCCTACCGAGGGTGGATCCATTTGGTAAATTGTAAAGTTTTCCGGGAGGGTATCCCATTTTAAATTTTTACGGACATTAATAAAAGCCGCGGTGCTCATGATCATTACAACGGTACCAATGCTGGCCGTACCCAGCTCATTGACCATAAAATCGGTAATTTCACCGGTCAATTTTATTCCATGTTCCCAATCACTGAGTTTAAAGCCGCTCAGAGTTATATTATCAACGGTTTCGCCCACCTGCGGCTGTCTTTGGGCCTGTTGGAAAGCTTTAAGGATATCCTGCCGGCTTACAACCCCCAATAAACGTTTGTCATCATCAACGACAGGTACCAACTCAAACCCTTCCCAGACCAAAATCCGGGACAGATGAGTAACCAGGGTTTTAGGTCCGGCTGTTAAAACCGCCGAAGTCATGACGGAAAGGATACTGGTATCAGGGTCAACACCGGCTACATCCACAGCCGATACAATTCCCACTACAACACCGTTTTGATCCACTACCGGGAAACGGCTATGGCCGGTTTTTTGGGATAATTCATGCCACCGGGCAACGGTGCAATCGGGTGAAAGGTATTCAACATCGGTAACCATAATGTCCTCTATTCTTACCAGTTCTTTAGAGGTGAGGCGTTCATAAACAGCCCTGTTAATCATGGAAGTAGCTATAAAGGTATCAAATGGACAGGTTATTATGGGGATGTTTAAGCTTTTCCCCTTTTCTAAAACCGCTTCCGAAACATTAAAGCTCCCTGTAATTAACAAAGCTGCGCCTTTTTCCAGACCTAAAAGCTGAATGTCTTCTCTGTCACCCACCAACAGCAGGGTTTGTCGTTCAATTAATTTCTCGAGAACTTCCTTGGTAGTAGAACCTATTACGAACTGGTCAGGCACTATTCCCAGGTTTTCATGACCGCACAAAACTTCTCCTTCAACGATTAAAGAAACTTCCCGTAAATTTAAATCTTCCAATTCTTTTTCCGCCACTTCTTCAATGCGGATTGTACCGACTTTGGGAATAGAACTGACAAGGCCTTGGTTTTCCGCTTCCTTGATAGCCCGATAAGCCGTACCCTCACTGACATCCAATTCTTTGGCGATTTGCCTCACGGAAACTTTGGTTCCTACTTCCAAATTTTTTATATATTGAATAATTATTTCATGCTTTGTCCCCATACTCCACCCCCGATTTTGTAGATTCCTCCACCATTATATCAAAAAAAGTACAATTGTACTAATTTATTATAGCATAAAAGGTTTCTGTTATAAAACAGAAACCTACAACCAGCCTAATTCCCGCATTCTCCTGGTCATAACTCCTCCTATGCGGCCTGATTCCTCAGCAGTCAGTTCAGGCCAGCCGCCGGTCAATATTTTCGGCATCAGGCCCAATTCTTCCGCTATTTCTAATTTCAGAATGTCTCTGGCATAATATGTTTTCATCTTTTGAGGCATAAAAAACTTCCCTCCCTTCTTTAACATCCGCTGAATTTTCTTTATTATTATCCCCATTCTCCACTCTCAACTCTCAATTATCAGTTCTCCATTCTCAATTATCCATTTTCCATTTAATTTCCCATTATCCGTACTCAACTCTCCATTCCCAATAAATTTTTTGTCTAATAACATATTTTTTTGCGGATTGGCAAAGCTAGAAAATAAATTAGAAAAAGGAGGATAGTTTATGGATAAAATTGCCTTAGTATTAGTAATTATAGGAGCTATTAATTGGGGTTTAATCGGACTATTGAGATTTGACCTGGTGGCAAACCTCTTCGGAGGGCAGACCTCCATGTTAAGCAGGATAATTTACTCCCTGGTCGGTCTGGCCGGTTTATACTCCATTACTTTCCTTATGGGAAATAAAGTCAAAGAATAAAAAAATAGTGAGGTCAAAAGACCTCACTATTTTTTTATACCCAACCTCTATCCTTCATGGCCTGCACGATTTTCTTAGCCGCTACCGCAAAGGCAGCGACCCGGAAATCTTCACAGTTGGTTTCTTGTTTCAATTGATAAATTTCATTAAAGGCTTTATACATTAATTTTTCCAGTTTTTCATCAACTTCTTCCGGAGACCAGTAGTAACCCATCCGGTTTTGTACCCATTCAAAATAACTGACGGTAACACCACCGGCACTGGCCAGGATATCAGGAAGAACAATAACGTTTTTCTTTGCAAGAATACCGTCGGCTTCCGGAGTAATAGGACCGTTGGCAACTTCAACTACAATTTTTGCGTTAATATCTTCTGCGTTATTTCCGTTAATTACGCCTTCAAAGGAAGCAGGAATTAAAATATCACATTCATATTTAAAGATATCGCCGGGAGCTACTTTTTCCCCATGGGGATAGTTTTCTAATGACCCGGTTTCGGCCTTTATTTTGTTGGCTAATTCCACATCAATGCCTTGAGGGTCATAAACACCTGTCTTAGAATCAGCTATAGCAATAATATTGGCTCCCAAGGCAGCGAACTGGCTGGCGGCAATACTTCCCGCATTTCCATAGCCATGGATAACCACTTTTGCCCCATGAATAGCGATACCCAATTTTTCGCAGGCAGCTTTTGTTACAAACAGGCATCCTCTGGCCGTTGCGGAAACCCGACCTTCCGATCCTCCCACGCTTAGAGGCTTACCGGTTATAAAACCAAAATCATTATATCCTTTTAGGGTGGAAAATTCATCCATCATCCAGCCCATGATTTTAGGATTGGTGTAAACATCGGGAGCAGGAATATCCTTTTCCGAGGAAACAATTTGGGAAATTGCCCGGATATAGGCCCGGCTCAATCTTTCCAATTCACTTTCGGAAAGTTCTTTGGGGTTGCATTTAACTCCCCCTTTGCCACCGCCATAGGGTAAACCTACAACCGCGCATTTAAAACTCATTAACGTACTCAATGCTTTGACTTCATCGAAGTCAACACTGGGATGAAAACGAATGCCGCCTTTGGCAGGACCGAGAGCATCGGTATGTTGTACCCGATAACCTTTGAATAATTTGACCCGTCCGTCATCCATTTTTACGGTAAAGTTTACTTCTAAAGCTCTTTTAGGTGCCAATAACGCTTCAACCGTTGCTTCATCATATCCTAGTACTTTAGTTGCTCTTTTGATTTGGTATAACGCTGTTTCATAAAAATTCATCAGTATACCCCCTTTGGTATAATTGATATTCATTTGTAAATTAGAAATTTAAATACTGTAATAACTGTTTTGTATATAACAAAAACGACGTTATGTTATATAATAAAACATTTTACATAAAAATACAGTATATTTACCCAATGTATACAGTATTTTTTCACATATGAAGTTTTGTATTATGTATACATTACACTGCATTTCAACGTGCCATAGTGTCGGTGTAACATGATAAGGTTAAGGTTTCGCTGCGCTAGGTTGAGGCTGAGAATTTTTCTATCTTCCACTTTTCCAACATTCCAACCTCTCTTACAAGTGTCACTGTGTCACCGTGACATCGTGACATCGATAAGTATCATATCAATCAGTACACAGGAGGCAAAAGTAGGTCAGGAGATAGGTAACAAAAAAGCCGCCTTTAAGGCAGCTTGGGATTACTTTTTTTCTTTTAATATTTCTTCTAAGATATCAATCCCCTGTTCAATCAGAACCGGACAAACGCTCTTAAACAGTCCTTTTTCCTTGGCCGTTTTATAGCCTTCCTCGGTGCTTAAATCACAACCCAAGAGTTCTTTACACCTGGTACTTCCCAATTGGTGGCTAAACCTCCGGGAAAACTCCTGAACCAGCTTGTAGGTTTTGGCTTTGGCCGTTTTGTCATCAGCTTTTGTCTTTCCATGCTCCAAACCTATTACCATGACCGCTCCTGATACTACCCCGCAGGTTTCTCCCTGACTGCCTATTCCTCCGCCAAAACCTGTAGCAATCCGTAAGGCTAATTCAGGGTCCAGATTATACCGGGAAGCAAAAACCGCTAATACCGATTGGGAACAGTTAAAACCATCGCTAAAATAAGCCTTGGCTTTTTCTTTATTACTCATACCAATCATCCTTTGCCCTTTGTTATCCTCCTTTTCTTTTCTCCTTTTTCCCTTTAACTCCTCCCTAAAGTAGCGGACTAAACTTTGAATAAAAAGAATAAGCTTTAGCAGATTACCTGCTAAAGCATTTCTCTTAAATTAATCCCGCTGTTTTCAGGATTTGGTCTAACTTAACTTTTTCTTCTTCCGTTAATGGCAATAAAGGTCTTCTGACTGGACCGCCAATATATCCCAGGGTGTCCATGACATATTTTAATCCGGATATCCCAAAGGTTCCCGTGACAGCGTTATTAACGGGGATCATGCGCATTTGCAGTTTTTTAGCTTCCTCATATTTTCCCCCATGGAATAAGTCATAGATTTCTAAACATTTGTCAGGGCAGCAAGTAGCTAAGGCCATAACTCCGCCTTTAGCCCCATAGACCAAGCCCGGATAAAGAACCCCGGCCGTTCCCACTAAAACATTAAAGTCGTCATCGGTCAAGGAAATTATTTGGGCCAATTGAGTGATATTGGCCGAACTGTCCTTTATTCCGACAATGTTAGGATGCTGGGCCAAATCGGCAACCAGATCAGGATCTAAATTAATATTGGTGTTTTTGGGAACATTGTATAAAAGTATGGGAATGTCGCTGTTATCGGCAACTGCCGTATAATGGGCTTTCAGAACCTTTTTAGTCATGGACCCTTTGTAAAAATTGGGGTTAACTACTAAGGCATAATGGGCGCCAAGCTTGGCACACTTATTGGTTAAAGCAATAGTATCCCTGGTTGATTCGCACCCGGAACCTACAATAACCTTTTTGCCCGGAGCGGCATAGGTCACGCAAGCTTTGACAATATCCAATTTTTCCTGTTCAGTTAAAAAGGCGTACTCTCCATTGGAGCCAAATACAACATAACCCGCCAGATTAGTCTCATTCCACTTAGCAATATTGCTTTCCAATGCTTTAAAATCAATATTTTCCTCAGTGTCAAAGGGTGTGGTTATAGGCGGATATATCCCTTTCACTTCCGGTTTCATAAAACATCCCTCCTATCTTTACTTTTATAATACGCAATAACTTTTGCAATTCCTTCTATGAAAAAGATGTAATAAATTTAAGACCCGATACCTAAATTTCGGTATCGGGTGATACTATTAAATCTTCATGCCAGTATTCAACCTGGGGATGGTCTTTAACATCTTGATATAGTTTTAAGAGATGGGAATATTTAAAAGAAAAACTAAAATACAGATGTATCTCCGGTTTTATCCGCTCACAAGGGCGAAGGATTACCTTATCGGGATAAAAAAAGTAGCGGTAGTCTTTATCTCGCCAAATGAGCTGGACATTACCCAAAACCAAAGTTATATTACCCCACTCTTCTATATAAAAATCAGTAAGTAAGGCCCGGCCCACTTGAAATTGTCCGACTTTATAACCTAAAGTGTGATCAGGCTTGCCCAAAAAACATGTGAAATGCTCTAAAATAAACCGGCAAGGCAAGCTTATTTCTTCTATCAACCTTCGTTCGGTATTCAGCTTTCTTTCCAGGTTTATCCACCGTTCTAATCCCGGGTAATTGGACGGTACTTCAGCTAAATTATCTTTAACCCTAAAATAAGCCCTGGCTAAATCCTCATAAGCTTCCAAAAGCTTTTGATCCAGTTCTTTTCTTTTAGCGTCCATAAGCACCCTCCTCATCAAATATCAAAACCATTTGTCGAGGAAAAAATATACAGGACGGAAGGTAAAAAAATGGTCGGGGTGACAGGATTTGAACCTGCGACCTCTGCGTCCCGAACGCAGCGCTCTACCAAGCTGAGCCACACCCCGACAAATTAACGACCATACTCTATTATAATCATTTCCGGCCTGAAGTGCAAATCAAAATTTAGGAAATCTTTATTCAGCTTTGGTAAAATACATTTCCAATGCTTTAAAATCATTAATATCCACCAATTCCTTTAGCCGATTATTTTTTTCCAGGATATAAATCCTGTCGGCTATCTTTATCGCCGCCGCCAAATCATGGGTGATAAAAAGCATGGAAAACCCTTTGCTGTTCTGAAGTCCTTTTAACAGCCTTAAAAGATTGGCTTTACTGGAGCTATCCAAAAGTGATGTGGGCTCATCGGCAACCAAAACCAGGGGTTCCATGGTTAAAGCCCGGGCAATGGCCACCCTTTGTTTTTGTCCTCCGGACAGGTATCTTACTTTTTGAGTTAAAAAAGCATTGCCGGTGGGCAGACCCACATCATGGAGGACGGCTTTAACCCGGCTTTCATAATCCTCCTCTTGAGAAGTAAGCCTTAAAGGCTCGGCAACGGCTTCCAAAACGGTAAAGTTCGGGTTAATAGAGGAATTGGGATCCTGAAAAACCATCTGCAGCCCGTTTTTCTTTTGATGAAGCTTGTTAAAATCGGCTTTTTCTTCTAAAAAGAAAATTTCTCCCGAATCGTATTCAAGATAACCGCCTAAAATACCGGCCAAAGTAGTCTTGCCGATACCGGAAACGCCTACCAAGGCCACAACTTCTGCGGCCATAACCTCAATATTTATTTTATCAATTATTTTTTTGCAGCCATAACTTTTACAAATATCCTTACCCCTTAAAAAAGTAATAACCCCACCCCGGTTACAGGCAATCCACCGCCGGGGGTCCTCCGGATAGGGCCTCAAAGCGGGCAGAACGGTTTTACACTCCCTTAAACTTTGGGTACAGCGAAGGTAAAAAGGGCAGCCCTCGATTACTTCATCCCTCTCACCAATGTTTCTTATTCCCCAGACGTCACGATAGGGATTGATCTCAACACTGGAATTAATTAAACCTTTGGTATAGGGATGCCTGGGGTGGCGTAGAACGTCCTGGGTGCTGCCGGCTTCCACCAACTTGCCCCGGTATAATATTAAAATGCGCCGGCTCAAGGCCTTGGCCACCGAAAAATCGTGGGTAATTACCACAAAGGTTATCCCCTGAAGTTCATTTAATTCCTGGATCAGGTTGATTATTTGTCCTTTGGAAGCCGGGTCCAAGGAGCTGGTGGGTTCATCCAGTATTACCAGCTTTGGTTCTAATGCTATGGCAGTGGCAATGAGAACTTTTTGGACCATTCCCCCTGAGAGCTGGTGGGGATACAGGGCTAAAACCTCCGGTGAAAGACCGACCTTCCTCAATAGTTCTTGGGTTTTAGCGGCCAATTCCTTTTGGGTATACTTTTTCCTCAATACCTCATAGATCTGCTCTTCAATAGAAAGCATAGGGTTAAGCAGTTCCCGGGAATTCTGGAAACAAATGGAAATTTGATGCATCCTCAGCTTCCTAAGTTCTTTTTCATTAATGCTGTAAATTTCCGTCCCCGCTATTTTTACGCTGCCGGAAACCAAGGCATCGTTATCGACCAGATTAACCATGGCTTTACCCAAGGTTGATTTTCCGC
>JAAXZE010000052.1 GCA_012720075.1 Clostridia bacterium | reverse complement strand
TCCGGAACTTAATAAATTAATAGTGAGCTCCCTAATGGCCGGACTGGTGGCAGCTTTGACCGTCGGTGGAAAAGCTCTGGCCAAACACTATGCCATAACCAAAAGTAATGACATAATATTTTGGGTAGGAAAGACCATTAAAAAAACTGAGGAATTGCTGGGTATAAATCTATTGACTAAAGCAGGTGAAAATCTTGGATATTTTAAAAAAAATAAATAGTCCGTTTGATTTAAAAAAGCTTAGTCTCTCAGAACTACAGCAGTTAGCCCAGGAAATTCGCAATTACTTGTTAGAAGTGGTTGCTTCAAACGGCGGGCATTTGGCCCCTAATCTGGGTGTTGTTGAATTGACATTGGCTATTCATTCCGTTTATTCTTCTCCCATAGATAAAATTGTCTGGGATGTGGGTCATCAAGCTTATGTACATAAACTATTGACCGGTAGATTTGAGGAATTTAAAACCCTCAGGCAATACCAGGGAATATCGGGATTTCCCAAAAGGAGCGAAAGCCCGCATGATTCTTTTGGCACGGGCCATAGCAGTACCTCTATTTCCGCGGCTTTGGGATTTGCCCAAGCCCGGGATTTGAAAGGGGAAAAACATGAAGTAGTTGCCGTCATCGGTGATGGGGCAATGACCGGAGGCATGGCTTTTGAAGCCTTAAATCATGCCGGACATTTAAATACCAAATTAACGGTAATTTTAAATGACAATGAAATGTCCATTGCACAAAATGTGGGAGCCATGTCTGCATATTTAAACAGAGTAAGAACCGATCCTTTATATACAAAACGTAAGGAAGATATCGAATACCTTTTGAAAAAGATTCCGGCCATTGGTTCTAAGGTTGTGAAGGTAGCTGACCGAGTAAAAGACAGTTTAAAATATCTTTTGGTTCCGGGAATCCTTTTCGAAGAATTGGGGTTTAAATATTTTGGTCCTGTAAACGGCCATGATATAAATGAATTAAGAAAGGTCCTTCAAAACACCAAGCATATTAATAAGCCTGTTTTGGTTCATGTTATTACTAAAAAAGGGAAAGGTTATCCTCCTGCCGAAAAAAACCCTGACCGGTTTCACGGTATCGGCATTTTTGACCTGAAAACCGGGGAATTATGCAAAAAAACTGACGTTCCTACTTATACCAAGGTTTTCAGTGATACTCTGGTTAAGCTTGGTGAGATGGATCCCAAAGTTCTGGCCTTTACCGCAGCTATGGGTGAAGGGGCAGGCACCAGTGATTTTAGTAAACGGTTCCCCAAAAGGTCTTTTGATGTTGGCATAGCGGAGCAACATGCCGTTACCATGGCTGCTGCCCTGGCTTTGGAAGGTTTTAAACCGGTAGTTGCCATATATTCAACCTTTTTGCAAAGGGCATATGATCAGATAGTTCATGATGTTTGTCTGCAGAATGCTCCTGTTGTTTTTGCCTTAGACAGAGCCGGCTTGGTCGGCGAAGACGGTCCGACCCATCATGGTGTTTTCGACCTTTCCTATTTAAGGCATATTCCCAATTTAACGATAATGGCCCCTAAAGATGAAAACGAATTGCAGCATATGCTGTATACCGGCATTTTACATAATGGCCCTGTTGCCATTAGGTATCCTAGAGGGTGTGGTTTAGGTGTGCCGTTAGATGCTGATTTCCGTCCATTGCCCATAGGCAGAGCCGAAGTACTTCAAAAGGGACGGGACCTTACTTTAATTGCCGTAGGAAGCATGGTAGATTGTGCTGTTAAAGTCAGCCGACTGTTGACGCAAAAAGGAGTAGCCTGCACCGTGATTAATGCCCGGTTTATTAAACCCCTTGATGCAGAAACCATCCTGGAGGCCGTCAATAACACCAACGGTGTGGTGACTTTGGAAGAAAATGTTCTAAACGGTGGTTTCGGTAGTGCCATTCTGGAATTAATGGCTGAGGAAGGATTAGAACAAAAAGTATTAAGGATAGGACTGGAAGATAGTTTTTCAACCCATGGAAATATTAATACTTTAAGAGAAATATATGGTTTGACCCCGGAGAAAGTTTTACAAAGGATTGAAGAAGAGTTTTCTTTTAAAGCAGTCAATAAATTAAACAAACTGGCAATTAACCTGATTAGGAGAAATAGATAATGGAAAAACAACGTCTGGATCTGGCCGTAGTTGAACAAGGACTGGCCGAAAGCAGAGAAAAAGCCAAAGCTTTAATCATGGCCGGTCAGATTAAAGTAGACGGGGTTATTGTGGATAAAGCAGGAACAAGTATCGAAAAAGGCGCCAAAGTGGAGCTGGTGGGCAACCCTCTGCCTTATGTCAGCAGGGGAGGGCTAAAATTGGAGAAAGCCCTTGATTATTTTAATATTGATTTAACCGATAAAGTTATGGCCGATATAGGGGCTTCTACCGGCGGATTTACCGATTGTGCTCTGCAAAGGGGAGCAAAAAGGGTTTATGCCATAGATGTAGGCTACGGTCAATTGGATTGGAAATTGAGAAATAACCCCCGGGTAATTAATATGGAAAAAACCAACGCCAGGTATTTAAAAGAGAGTGATTTGCCGGAAAAAGTGGATTTTGTAAGCATTGATGTGTCTTTTATTTCTTTGGAAAAAATATTGCCGGTAACCCGGGATATTTTAAAGGAACAAGGTCAAATTATCGCTCTAATCAAACCCCAATTTGAGGCCGGAAGAGAAAAAATCGGTAAAAAAGGTGTTGTCAGAGACCCGCGAATTCATCTTGAGGTAATACAAAAAATTTTAAGGTGTGCTCAAGATCTTGAATTTAATATTATCGGTCTTACCTTTTCACCCATTAAAGGGCCGGAAGGTAATATTGAATATTTATTGGCTTTGTGCAAAAATGCTTCCGAAGCAGCCGGTATCGAAAGCAATGAAAAAGTGTTGATGCAGATTATCGAAGAAGCCCATAGTCAATTAAAGGAAAAAGGATAGAACTTCCTAATTGAAAGAATACTTGGGAATAGAGGTGAAAACATGCGAAATTCCGATATTCTAATCTTGGGTATTCTTTTGGGAAGTTTTTTATTCTTTTATATAGCCAGAAAGGTTAAAAGAATAAAAATAAAGCGAATGTTGGCTATTGCCAAAAGAGGAGAAAAGAATGCTATTTCATTTTTAACTAAAGCAGGTTATGATATTGTTGATATTCAAAAAAAGCAAAAATTTACCGTTAAAATAAACGGTAGGCCTTATTCCAGTTATGTTCAAGCGGATTTTTTGGTAAAAAAGGGTGGAAAGCTCTATGTAGTTGAGGTTAAAACCGGTAAACAAACAAGGGCTACTACAGCCGGTGTTCGCCGGCAGCTGTTGGAATATTATCTGGTATTTAATCCTCACGGTATATTATTATTGGATATGGAAAATGGAACACTAAAACAAATAGAGTTTCAGTGGCAAAAGAAGGAGTATTCCCTGTCGCCGTTATTTCTGGCTATGGGTTTTGGTTTAATATTAGGTTTTATTATCTGGCGTCTTATTAATTAAGGAGAGGATTTAATGACTAAATTTTCTAATATCGGTTTAATAATTAATTATTTTAAACGGCAACCCGTACAGCTGGGCAAGGAAATAGCCCAATGGTTAACGCAAAATAATATCCAAGTCTTTGCCCCTAAAGAAGATGCCTGGTTTTTAGAGCTGGCCAACGGATTAGAAAATGAGGAGTTTTGTGCCAAGGCAGAAGCGGTTATTGTTTTAGGAGGCGACGGTACTTTTTTAAGGGCTGCCAGAACCTTGGCCGGTTCGGAAATACCAATATTGGGGGTAAACTTGGGATTTTTGGGTTTCCTAACGGAAATAGAAGTAGGAGAAATATATTCCTATTTAGAAAAAATGTTGGAAGGCGATTATTATCTGGAAGATAGAATGATGCTTTGCGGCCGAGTTAGGCGAAACGGGGGATGGGTCGGTAAATTTCATGCCCTGAATGATTTTGTTATTAATAAAGGGTCTTTTGCCCGTTTAATTACTTTGGAAACATTTTTGGGTGATGAGTTTGTTGCTTCTTATTCAGCCGACGGCATCATCATTTCCACACCAACCGGTTCCACAGCCTATTCGCTCTCGGCCGGAGGACCCATTGTTCATCCTACTTTAGATGTCTGTATTATTACACCCATTTGCCCCCATTCTTTATATAACCGTCCGATAATAATACCTCCGGAGAAAATCGTGAAGGTTCATGTCCGGGCTGTTCAGGCGGAGTCTATGTTGACTGTCGATTGACAATATGGTTTCAGTTTGCATAATAAAGATGAAGTTTGGATAGAAAAAGCCCCCTATGTAACAAAATTAATAAAATTAAAAGGCAGGCAGTTTTTCCAAATAATGCGGGAGAAACTGAAATCCGACGGTGGTAATAATTATGAATGATATTTTTTATAATATCAGCTTTTTTGCCCAAAATCTTTTAAATAATGTTATTTTGTCCGGCGATTGTGTTATTGATGCTACGGTAGGAAACGGCAACGATACTTTATTTTTGGCCCAAAAAGTAGGCGAAAAAGGCAAGGTTTACGGCTTTGACGTTCAACTTGCGGCAATTCAAAACACCGCTTCTCTCTTAGAACAGCATGGTTTGGCGGAACAGGTCCAGCTGATTCATGACGGGCACCAAAACATGTTAAAATATGTAAACCGGCCGGTTAAAGCGGTAATGTTCAATTTAGGCTATCTTCCTCAAAGTGATCATAAGATAATAACCTTACCGGAGACTACCATTGAAGCCTTAAGACAATCTACCCAGTTATTGCAGACCGGTGGTGTTATTACCGTGATAGTGTATCAGGGTCATTCAGGAGGAGAACGGGAAGGGGAAGAAGTAGCTCTATTTTTAAAAAAATTGGATAGCAGAAAATGGGATTGTCTGCTATGGTCATTCATAAACAGAAGTCCAATGGCTCCGTATTTATATCTAATCCATAAGCGAGGGGGTTAAGGATTTGAAAGCAAAGAGGCAAAAAAAAATTCTGGAACTAATTCAAACCCAGACCATAAGTACCCAGGAGGAAGTTGCGGAAGCCCTTAGGAAAGAAGGTTTTAATGTTACCCAGGCAACGGTTTCCCGGGACATTAAAGAATTAGGATTAATCAAAGTCTCCATCGGCAATGATCAATCCAAATATGCTTTGCCCACGGAAGTAACGGTTTCGGAACGTCGTTTGAAATTTATGATTAAGGAGTTCGTTTTAAAATATGATTACAGTGAAAATATTATTGTCTTGAAAACACCTCCCGGTACAGCCCAAGCGGTAGCATCGGTGATCGACAATGCCCAGTGGGAGGAAGTTATCGGAACCGTGGCCGGCGATGATACCATATTATTGGTGGTTAAACCCGTTACCAGTGTAAAAAAAGTTTTGCAAAAAATTAATAGTTATATGGATTAGAACCGGGGGGATGTGTTTCCGTGTTGGTGCAATTAAATATCAATGGCATTGCCCTTATTGACCGATTAACGATGGAATTTGACGATAAGTTTAATGTACTGACGGGAGAAACGGGAGCAGGAAAGTCCATCATAATTGATGCCGTTTCTTTGCTTTTGGGAGCCAGGGCTCAAAATGAATTGATTAGAACCAATTGTGAAAAAGCCAGGGTGGAGGGCATGTTTATAGTTCCTCCCAACCATCCTGTTGAGGAAATTTTGTCTTCCTATGATTTGGAATTTGATACCGAAGAAAGGACTTTAATTCTAACCAGGGAGATTGCCGTTAACGGCAAAAATACCTGCCGGGTTAATAATCGTTTGGTTACCTTGGGTATTTTAAAAGAAATCGGTAAACAATTGGTTAATATCTATGGGCAGCATGACTTTCAATCTCTGTCCCAGAGTGAAAACCATATTTTTCTTTTGGATAGCCTGGGCAAAGAAGATTTTCAAAATCTCTTAAAAAAGGTGGAAGAAGCATACAGTCTATGGAAATCTTTGCGGGCGGAACTTGATCACTTGAAAAAATCTGCCGGTGAAAAAGCGCAAAAAATTGATATTTTGCAATATCAGGTTAACGAAATAATGAATATCAATCCCCAGCAAAATGAAGATGAGGAAATTGCCGCCGAATTAAAATTATTGGATAATTGGGAAAAAATATCCTCTGTAGTAAACGAGGGCTATGAGCTTATTTACGGTCACGATTCAGCCTATGACAAATTAAGTAAAGCAAATGTCAGGCTAAATGAAATAATTGTTTTGAATAATAATTTTGGAGAAATTAGCAATAATTTGCAAACCGCCATTTATTATATTGAAGATGCCGCCCGGGCTTTAAAAAGTTTTGGAGAGGATTTTAATTATGACCCGGAGCGGAAAGAATATTTACAAGAAAGAAAATATCAAATTGATAAACTAAAGAAAAAATATGGCGGAAGCATAAAGGATGTTATTGATTTTAAAGATAAAGCAGAAGCAGAACTTTCGCGGTTAATGGAAAGCGAATTTTTAATCGAGGACTACGAAAAAAAGGTAGAAAAGTGTAAAGAACAATACCAGGCTTTGGCGGAGGAACTTTCACAGGCCAGAAAAGCCATAGCCGAAACCTTTGAAGAGGAATTGAAAAATCAATTAAAAGCACTTTCTATGCCCAATACCGAATTTTCGGTCAATATTGATAAAAATGAGCCAACTTCAAGGGGGATTGATAAAGTTGAATTCCTCATCTCCCCCAATCCCGGAGAACCTTTAAAACCGCTGGCCCGTATCGCCTCCGGGGGTGAAATGTCCAGGCTTATGTTGGCCTTGAAAGTAATTGTAGCCAAAGCTGAAAATTTAACTACTTTAATCTTTGATGAAATCGATACCGGCATTGGCGGTGAAATAGTCCTTAAAGTGGCCGAAAAACTTTATCAGGTTGCTAAATTTTCCCAGGTCTTGTGTGTTACTCATTCACCCCATATTGCCAGCCTAGCCCATCGTCATTTTAAAATTTTCAAAATT
>JAAXZE010000051.1 GCA_012720075.1 Clostridia bacterium | reverse complement strand
TATCAAGAGAATATAAAGACTCAGATATCCGAAATGGGGTTAATAAAAGTCTTTATCTCTGAAATATTTTTGATAAGTAAAGGTAGCAAAGGAATTCCAGGCTAAATAAATCAGAAAGGGTATATATAAGCTATTTACTTTCCATTGGAAGATATTTAAATTTTGCAGCATGTTGGAGAAAATGGTATTATATCCTGCCGCTGTTATTGTAAAAATAATATTCCAGGGTCTTTTATTAGGCAGGAAATATAGATACATAACAAAATAAATTACCCAGGCCAAAAAAGGGAAAAAGGGTATGCCCATAAAGCCGAAGGGATAATAATTTTTATACACGCCTATTCCCAGTATGTGGGTAATGGAAATTATTACTAAGAATTCGATTATAACACCGTAAAATATTGCTAAAATTGAAAGCCTGCGAATTTCTGAACGGGGAACTACAGTGATGGCAATTATCCCTAATGCAAATGTATAAATGATATAAATGTATTCCAATGGGATTTTCACAGGATCACCTTATTTCTTAAGGATTAACACCTTGGTATTTAATTACCAAGGTGTTAATAGTATTTAAAGCTAAGACATTTTTTTGACTCCGTCCTGGAAAACTTTATTGGAGTTTTTAGGAACATAGGACTTACAACAGGTTTGCATACAGGTTCCTGCAGTCTGGGGCGTAAGTTGTTTGGCCATATTGCAATCAATTTTATCCGGCTGAGTGGCGCCAAATTGATCGGTGGCTACTAAGATCTCATTGGCAGCGCACATATTCCCCTGTTTCCAATAATGGCAATCATTTACGATACAATGGATATGCTGAGTCATATTTATTCTCCTTTCTTTTTTTTCTTAATGTTAGCTATTTTGCCGGACTTTATTCCCTAACAAGATAAAAATTTGCCCTGTCAATAATTACCGGGCCAAATTAAGGAGGTATTATGAGTCATTTTTTTGCTTATTTAGCCAGAATGAAATTGATAAAGCGTTGGGGTTTAATGCGAAACACCCATCCGGAAAATATTCAGGAGCATATCTTGCAAGTAGCAATGATAGCCCATGGACTGGCCATAATCCGCAACAGGTTTTACGGAGGGAGCCTTAACCCGGAAAAGGTAATGGCTTTGGCTGTCTATCATGAAGTTTCGGAAGTAATTACCGGGGATTTAGCTACACCAATAAAATACTTCAATCCTGAAATTAAAAAGGCTTACGGGGAAATAGAGGAGGTCGCCAAAAAAAGACTCTACAATATGCTGCCGGAAGAACTAAAAGGGGATTATGAAAAATACTTTTTTATTAGTGAAGAAGGCCAAGAGGAAAGAAAGGTCGTTAAAGCGGCCGATAAAATTTGCGCCTACCTTAAATGCGTGGAAGAAATAAAAGCAGGCAATGAGGAATTCAAAAGCGCGGAAAAAGCCATAAAAAGAGAAATAGAAAAGTTTAATTTACCGGAAGTCGATTACTTTATGAAGGTATTTGTCCCCAGCTTTTCCCTGACCTTGGATGAGTTAGATTAAGCTTGGGAAAGAGAAAAAAGAAAGAAAATAGCAATCTACAACATAATATTTTAAATATAGAACCATTACAAAAATTCAGGTGGAGTTTTTTAACTCCACCTGAATTTTTTGTCTTCTTTTCTACGAATAAAAAATTCTGGAAGGTCTATAATACAAAGGTGTATGAACTATTTTAAAACGGAGTGAGCCAAATTGCGAGTCATAACTCTAACCTGGGAATACCCTCCCAGAGTAATAGGCGGATTGGCCAGAAGTGTGGCAGGGCTGAGCCGGGCCATGGCTAAAAAGAATGTTGAAGTAAATGTGGTAACCGTAGGAGAAAATCAAGAAGAAACATATAAAGAACAGGGAGTATTTGTCCATACAATACCTACATATCCTTTACCCTCTCTGGATTTCATTTCAGAGATTCAAACTTTAAATTTTGGATTATTGGAAAGAAGCATAAAATTAATCAATGAAACAGGAAAAGTAGATATAATCCATGCCCACGACTGGCTGGTCGCCTTTTGTGCCAGGGCTTTAAAACATATCTACCGATTACCGCTGGTATCTACCATTCATGCTACCGAATATGGGAGAAACAACGGACTGCATACCGACTTGCAAAGGTATATAAGCGGCATTGAATGGTGGTTAACCTATGAATCCTGGAAAGTAGTGGTTTGCAGTGAAGCCATGAAAAAGGAAATAGAAAAAATCTTTCAGACCCCCCAGGATAAAATCAGAGTGATAAATAACGGTCTGGATATAAAGGATACTAAGATTTCAAAAGAAATCCCTCGAACTAGCTTTGCTTCTCCCGAGGAAAAAATTGTCCTGTTTGTCGGACGCCTTGTGCCGGAGAAAGGTGTCCAGGTTTTAATTGAAGCAATGGCCGGAGTTTTAGCCTTTGAACCAAAAACTAAACTTATTATTGCCGGAAAAGGCCCTTATGAGGATGCTTTGAAAGAACTGGCAAGAAGGAAAGGATTAGAAGACCGGGTGAAGTTTTTAGGATTTATTGCTGATGAAGAGCGGGATGCATTATACCGCTATGCAGATACAATAGTTTTTCCCAGTTTATATGAGCCTTTTGGGATTGTAGCTTTAGAGGGGATGATTGCCGGTAACCCCGTGGTTGTTGCTGATACGGGAGGGTTAAGTGAAATTATCAAGCATGAAGTTAATGGCCTAAAATGCCTTCCGGGAAATGCCGATTCTTTGGCGGAGCAAATAATACGCACTTTTAGAGATAAAGCACTGGTGAACAGGTTAGTAAAAAAGGCCCGGGAGGATGTCATAAATAAATATTCTTGGGATGGGATAGCCCAGCAAACCTTGAATTTATATTTAGAAATTATTGAGGAAAGCAAAACTACCCAGTGGGTTCCGCCTTGGTCCAAAAACGATAACGGTTATTTAACTATGAATAGTATTAAATATGGGAGGTATGAGGTTTGAAAGCAATAATAATGGCAGGAGGAAAGGGCACTAGATTAAAGCCCCTTACCTGTACCAAACCTAAACCTATGGTATATTTAGCAAATAATCCTGTTATGACCCATACCATTGAATTGCTTAAAAAGCATGGAATCACCGATATAGGAGTCACTTTACAGCATATGTCCTCGCAAATAATGGACTACTATGCTGATGGGAAAGACTTTGGTGTAAATCTAAAATATTTTATTGAAGAAATTCCTTTGGGGACCGCCGGTAGTGTAAAAAACGCACAAGAGTTTTTGGATGATACCTTTTTAGTCATCAGTGGTGATGGATTAACCGATATTGATTTAAAAAAAGCCATCCAATTTCACAAAGAGAAGAAATCGCTGGCTACCTTAATTCTTACCTCCGTCGGCAACCCTTTGGAATATGGCATTGTTGTAACCAAAGAAACAGGGGAAATCATTAAGTTTTTAGAGAAACCTTCTTGGGGCGAAGTATTTAGTGATAAGGTAAATACCGGTATGTATATACTGGAACCTGAGGTGTTAGATTTTATTCCTGCTGAAACCTTTTATGATTTCAGTAAAAATCTTTTTCCCTTATTGATGGATAAGGGAATAACCTTATATGGGTTTAACGGAGAGGGGTATTGGTGTGATATCGGCAACTGCCAAGCCTATCTGGAAGCCCATATTGATATTTTAATGGAAAGGGTTACAACATTCATGCCCTATAAAGAGCTCTTGCCTAAAATTTGGGTAGGGGAAAATACGGAAATTGACCCCAGTGCTCAACTAATTGCTCCTTTGGTTATAGGCAATAACTGTTATATTGGCGCCAATACAGTCATTGGGCCCCATAGTTTTATCGGCAACAACTGTATAATTGGTAATTTTTCCTCCATAAAACGTTCGGTGTTGTGGAACGGAATCCAAATCGGCAAAAGGGCTGCTCTTCGGGGGGCTGTAATATGTTCCAATGTAAATATAAAAAACAATGCTTCCGTTTATGAAGGGGCAATAGTAGGACCGGAATGTACTTTAAATGAAAATTGTCTTGTAAAACCGGGGTCGAAAATCTGGCCGGGCAAAAAAATTGAGGAAGGATCCGTGGTAAAGGATAATTTAATCTGGGGAACAAAAATATCAAGAAGCCTTTTTGGCTCCAACGGTATCAAGGGCCAGTTAAATATTGACTTATTTATGGGGCAAATTTTGCAAATTGGCAGCGCTTTTGGCTCCCAAATTGACGGTTCCCTAGGAAAAATAGGCATAAGTTCCGATGATGCCGTGGTTTCCAGGACTGTTAAACAGGCTTTGACTACCGGGTTGCAGATAGTGGGCTGTCAGGTTTATGATTTAGGGATATTAACTTTGCCTATCTGCCGGTTTGCGATAAATAAAGGGAATTTAGACGGCGGGATATATGTCCGGTTAAGTCCCGAGGATAATCTTATCCAGATTACATTCCTGAATGCCCAAGGGACCAATATCGGCAAATCTTTGGAGAAAAAAATTGAGAATGCCTTTAATAGCGATGAATTGCGATATGTGTCCCCTGAAAAAATAAAAGATATTATTGTCTTGGAAAATATTTATGATTTATATTTTGCAAGTTTAAAAAATTATTTTAAAGAAAAGCTGGATTTTGAAGTTATTTTAACCTGTCCTTCGGAGAAGCTTGGTAAAAGTATTGAAAACCTTTTAAAGGATCTGGGATGTGTGGTTAATGTAGTAAGTGAAGAGGAATTCAATACTTTTTCCGGAGGAATTAAGAAAGGGGATATAGCTGTAAAGTTTGACCGACAGGCAGATAAAGCGGCTCTTTGGGATGAACATGGAAAAGCAATAAGCGGTGACAAATTTAAAGTATTGTTAGCATCCATTATTTTCAATAAATATAAAAAGATGGCTTATGTAGCTTCCGTCGATGAACCTTCTATATTGGAAAGGTTAGCTAAAAGCTATGATAGTAATGTACTGCGGTGTAAAACTGATTTAGGCCATCGTATGGAGAGCATGCTGAAGCAAGGAGAATACGGCCGGGAACAATTTTTTATGGAGTTTGACGGTATTTATGCGGTTTTAAACATTTTAGACTTTTTAAGAAAAAAACAGTTGACTTTATCCCAAGCAGTAAGCAAATTGCCTGAATTTCATATTTACAGAGAGGCCCTTAATTGCCCCTGGGAAATAAAGGGCAAAATTTTGCGTTCCCTTTTGGAAAATTCTGATGGGACTTGCTCAGATACAATTGAAGGTGCAAAGTTTATGCATCCTTACGGACAGATCTTAATTTTGCCTGATGCGGAGAAACCTTTGGTTAATATTATTTCCGAAAGCAACTTGATGGAAATTGCCCAGGAAATTTCGGGGAATTACCGGAATAAAATCCAAAGTTTAATTTGCTCCGTAACTACAGAAACTACGGAAGATACAGCACCTACAGTTGCACCTATTAATTAAATTTTCCTTGCCAAAATTAATAAAGTGATATCGTGTCACAGTTGACATTGTGACATTAGTTTTCAGTTGGAAAACTTGGATAATTTACTATGATTAATTTTTTAAAAGCAGGCCAAAGCCTGCTTTTAAAATTAATAAGCGGTAAATTTTCCGAATATAACTACACATTATTTTTTATTTTATGCAAATATTAAGTATGACTAACAATAAAAAGGAGGATTTCAAAGCCATGTCTTTTTGGAAAGACCTTTTTGGCAGTACCCAAACTGCTCTTTTAAGGGCCGATGGGATAAGTGTTGAACCCAAAATCCCGGAGTTGGGCGAGGAAGTGCAAATCAGCTATAACGGCCCTTTGGCTCAAAACGGAGCAGGTCAAATTTATCTTCATTTCGGTTATGGAAGTGACTGGCATAATTCGGAAGACATTCCAATGCAAATGACTCCTAACGGGTGGACCTGTAAAATTGTACCGGAGGATAGGGAATTAAATTTCTGCTTTCGTGACGAGGCCAACAATTGGGACAATAATGATGGCTCCAACTGGACTGTAACAATTAATTGATACGAAAAATCGCCCCAAAGGGGCGATTTTAAACTGTTGACAAACCATAATTTATTATCAACGAAAAGCTACCTTAAACAACTATAAGGAAATGAACTCGGTGGCTTCGGGAATTATTAAAACTCTTCTTCTGATCCTCTGATCCTTGCGTTCTTTTATTTAATCTTGGGCGTTGAAGAGGAGTTTCTTTTCCTATGACGGGTTAATAAAATCAAATTTTCCAAAAGTTTCTGCTCCGGCAAGAAAATAATTTTTAGCCTCATAAGCCTTATTGTAAAGGAGTTGGTAGTACTGGTCGATCATTCTCTGGGACGTAAGTTTTTCAATAGCCATTTTGATGCTTGATTTCATCATATTGATCCAGCGTTCCCTGTCATTATAATAAATGGGGATTACTTCTTTTAATAGGACTTGATAGAAGGCTTCCAGGTCATAATTATCCTGATCCTCAGTGCTGGTAACATTTTTATTTAAAACCTTGTCCAAAAGCCAGCCGCTTTCCCGGTGCCTTACCGCTTCACCTACCCAACCGTCGATTACACTTATATTCAATACTCCGTTCAATGCCGCTTTCATACCCGATGTGCCGCTGGCCTCCATGGGTCTTAAGGGATTATTGAGCCAGGCATCACAGCCCTGTACCATGAGGGCTGCAATCTCCATATTATAGTTTTCCAGGAAAACAATATTGGGGTATTGTTTACTTATATTAACGATTTCTTGAATTATCTTCTTTCCGGTATGGTCATTTGGGTGAGCTTTTCCGGAATACACTAATTGCAGCCGGCCTTGTTCAAGGAGGGGACCCAAGATATCCATACGCTTAAATATCAATCCGCCCCGTTTGTAGGCAGCCGCTCTTCGGGCAAAACCAATAGTTAATACATCAGGGTCAAAGGATACCTGATTTTTTTCTTTGATATATTCGATTAATCTCTTTTTGGCCTCCAGGTGGGGCTGCCAGATATCGGTACCTGTTTCATAAGCGCTTCTGATTTTGTTATCCTGCCAGGTGCCTACGTGTACACCGTTGGTTATGGCTGTAATGGGGGCGGCATCGGGAATATGCTCCCACATCTTACGGGCCGTTTCTCCATGGAGTTGAGAAACGGCATTAGCCTGACAGGACAGGCGAAGGGCGGCTATGGTCATATTAAAAGGATTGCCGCCTATTTGTCTCATCTGTTGCTCGGACAAGCCGTTATTGGCCTCCATGTACATTAATAAACCCAGGTCATGGGTTTCGTTGCCGGCTTCAACGGGGGTATGGGTAGTGAATACTATTTCTTTTCTCGTTTTTTCCCAGGCTTCTTCAAAAGTAAAGCCGTCCTCCATTTTTTCTCTGATTAATTCCAAACCGGCGAAAACTGCATGGCCTTCATTTAAGTGATAGATATCAATATCCAGGTTTAATGCTCGGAGAGCCCGGATACCGCCAATTCCTAAGATTATTTCCTGGGCAACCCTGTCTTGATCCGCTCCTCCATAAAGCTTTTGAGTTATCCAGTCTTGTTCAGGCCTTCCCAAATCGGTATCCAAAAGATATAAAACAGCATTCCGGTAATTTTCCACCTTCCATACTTTGCAGTAAATATCAGTGCCTCGGACACGGCACTTTACAGAAATATTGGTATCGATTAAGTTTTGAAATTGATGATTAGGGTATAAGTCATAGGGATAACCGTCTTCCCCTATAAGTTGGGTTGTATAGTCTTTGCGCCACAAAATTCCTATGCCTACAATGGGCAGTTCTAACTCCTTGGCAGTTTTTAGATAATCCCCGGCCAGAATTCCCAGACCCCCGGAGAAAATAGGCAAGTTATCGCTTAAACCATATTCCATACAAAAGTAAGCTACTTTGGGTAATTTTTTGTCCATTTTAGGAACCTCCCTGGAAATTTGCTAATCCCTCTTATATTATTGGTTGGAAGCATATAAAGTATAATCAATTTCCGGAAAAATATTATTTTTATTGCATATAGCTTCCAACCAATCAGCATCAAGCCGGTTGTTTTTCAGATCGTGGCAAATTTTAAAAAACCTGCCCAAATGATCGATGGTTCTTTTGCGGGCGTATTCTACCATGGTGTTGGCATTCATTATAAAAGCCCAGTCGCTGGCCTGTGCTAAAAGAAGTTCCCTGGCAGCCTGCTCTAAGGCCTTCCTGGCTATACCCTGAGCCTGGGGATAAGTTTCTGCCAGCTCAATCATATAACTGCCTGCCTTATGTAAATGGCGGTAGATCCAATCATTGGTGCCATTTAGCCACACTTCAAAATATCCCTTATTGCCCCAGCTGGACATGGCCGGTTGGGCTATATGATTATCGGGGTAAATGCTTAAGTATTGGCTGGGCAAGATGGTTTTTATTTTGGTGTGATTGTAATGTAATTTTTTAAACAACATTTCTATCCAGATAGGCCCTTCAAACCACCAGTGACCGAATAATTCGCCGTCGAAGGGTGCGATAACCAGCGGTTTTCTGTCCATAAAAGAGCTTAAATGCTCTATTTGTTTTTCCCTGTTGAAAATGAAGTTGTCGGCATGTTCTGCCGCTTTTTCTTTAGCGGCCACCGGGTTATATAGTTCTTTATAGTTAGTTTTACCGGTTATTTTATAATACTTGAAACCGGTATTAATTCTAATACCGTCTGGATGAATATACTTTCCAATGTACTCTAAGGGAAGATCAAAACCAATATCCCGGTAGTATTCCCGGTAATTAAAATCTCCCGGATATCCTTCATCTTTGCTCCATACCTGCTTTGATGACTCAGGGTCACGGCCGAAAGCTATAACTCCGTTGGGGCATTGAATGGGCGCATAAACACCACGGTTATGGCTGGGCGGATTGGCATAGACAATACCATGGGTTTCCAGGAAGAAATACCTGATACCGTACTCTTTAAGTATTTCTTCCAGTCCGGGAAGGTAAGCACATTCCGGCAGCCACATTCCTTGGGGTGAAAAATAAAAAAATTTTTGAAAGACCTTTACCGCTGTGGCAATTTGTACCCTGGCCGCCTCTTTTCCAAGAAAAGGCAATAAACCATGGGTAGCGGCACAAGTTATCAATTCAATTTTCCCGGTAGAATTCAAATCCCGCAGGATGTTGATAATGTTGCCTTGACACCGATCCTGATAGAATTGCTGCAATTTAATAAGCCTGCTCTTATACATTTCCGCCAGGACAAATTCCTTTGACCCTTGGGTACGGTTAAGTTCCTTGTCCCCTAATTCCAGGAGTTTTTCCAGGTGTTTTTGAAATCTGTTTTGCAAAAGGGAATCATTAAACATGGTTAATAGGGTTGGTGAAAAGGATAAAGTGATTTTATAATCTACACCTTCCAGGTGCAGTTGTTCCAAAGTTTGTAAAAGAGGTAAATAGGTTTCCAAGGTGGCTTCAAACAGCCAGCGTTCCTCCAAGAATTCATCATATTCAGGATGCCTGACAAAAGGCAAGTGATTATGCAAGACCAGCGCTAAAAAACCTTGTTCCAATGAAAATCAATCCTTTCTTGCCATTTAATTGTAATTAAGAAGAAACTCCCGGCTGCCATCTATCAAGGGTACTTTGAAGGTTATAGCTTAAAGTGGCATGAGGGGAAAAGGCAAATCCTAATTTATTGGATACCGCCAAGGTAATAAAAGTGCCATCAGCTGAAATGTATCCCAATTCGCCATAGATAGGGATGCCCCGGTTTTTTACTGAAATATACCAGCTTTGGGCCTGGTCATTGATAATTATAATCTCCTGGTGATCAGCCCAGGTGAGGCGGATAGCCAGTTGGGAGCCTTTAATTTTATTCAGGGTATCTTCGGCAATCTCCCAGTAGGCAAAGATATTTTCAGGATCCCGGATCATTAAAAAAATATATGTTTGCCTATATTTTGGAGGCAATTGGTAATCAGGTTCCATGTAACTTTGGGTAAAAACCCCGCACCCTTCCGGTAAGTTGGACATTTTTCCGCTCCTTTCCATGTTTAGTTAATAATCTACTTTCTTTTGTGACAGAATAATTTCTACACGTTAATTATTTATGTCCAATTAGCCTTGAAAAAATGACAACACCAACCAAAATCAAAAAAGACCTGAAGATAGGTGGGAGTAGAGTGTATACTGACTGGGTTTATCATAATTCACATGATGATTTTTACCGTAATCCCTTTGGTGCTGTTTCCTGCAATCAAGAAGTGATATTAAGAGTTGAAGTGTTAAAGCCTGTGGATAAGGTCTTTATACGGCTATGGAAGGACGGAGGTGAGGAAGTTTTGGAGATGGAGCCGGTAGAAATTCAAGAAAATAAACGAATATATGAGAGAAAAATCAAAGCACCGGCTAAACCCGCACAACTCTGGTATTTTTTTATTATCTACCTGAAAGACAAGAAATATTATTACGGAAACTATTCCAACTATGGAGGCATAGGAGTTACCCAGGAATGGGAACCGCCTTCTTATCAGATCACGGTTTTTAAGGAAGGGGCTAATACCCCCCAGTGGTTTAAAGAATCCGTAATGTACCAAATATTTGTCGACAGGTTTTTCAACGGCTATGAAGACCGAAAAATAATAAACAAAAAGAAAAATAAATATGATTACCATTACCTTTCTTGGGAGGAAGAAGTTAAACCGTACCGCAAAAATAAAGAAACAGGGGAAATTGAGGGTTACGATATCTACGGGGGGAATTTATTGGGTGTTATTAAAAAACTTCCCTATTTAAAAGAACTGGGCGTTAATATCCTTTATCTGAACCCAATTTTCGAGGCGCCCAGTAACCACAAGTATGATACGGGAGATTATAAAAAAATCGATCCTATGTTGGGCGATAATGAAACCTTCAGAACCCTGTGCCTTAAGGCACAGGAACTGGGGATAAGTATCATTTTGGACGGTGTTTTCAGCCATACCGGCAGCGACAGCATTTATTTCAATAAGGAAGGCACCTATGACAGCCTGGGAGCATATCAATCGGAGGAGTCGCCTTATTATTCCTGGTATTCCTTTCAAAGACATTGTGATGAGTACCACTGCTGGTGGGGTATTGATACTTTGCCTAATGTTAACGAAATGGACCCTTCTTATAGAAACTTCATTATCCATGATGAAGACAGTGTAATAAAATATTGGATGAAAATGGGCGCAAAAGGCTGGCGCTTGGATGTAGCCGATGAGCTGCCCGATGAGTTTATTAAAGAAATCAGAAGAGCCATGAAAGAAATGGATCCTGATTCCGTTTTGATTGGCGAGGTCTGGGAAGATGCTTCCCGTAAGATTAGCTATAACAAACTTCGGGAATATTTTTTGGGGGAAGAATTGGATTCAGTCATGAATTATCCCTTCCGAGAGATAATGCTGGATTTTTTTACCGGCCGGAGAAATGCTTATGAAGCCAATCTGGCTTTAATGAGTCTTAAAGAAAATTATCCCGTGCATAATTTTTATGCCACTATGAACATTATAGGTAGCCACGATGTCCCCCGAGTCCTCACAATATTAGGAGATGCTCCCCGGGAAGATACTTTGTCGCCGGAGGAACAGGCTTATTACAAGCTGTCCCCCTCTCAGAGGAGCCTGGCCCGCCAGAGACTGAAACTACTGGTTTTAATCCAGATGACTTTTCCGGGGGTTCCTTGTATCTATTACGGTGATGAAGCGGGGATGGAAGGATATAGGGATCCCTTTAACAGAGGGCCTTATCCCTGGGGAAAAGAAGACCGGGAACTTCTAAGCTGGTATAAAAAAATAATTGGGCTGAGAAATAGATATGACGTCTTTAAAACAGGGCATTGGTTCCCTTTAAATATTAATAATGATGTGTTTGGTTATATTAGAATAATTAAAGATGGCAGGGATGTATTTGAACGAAAGAAAGATGATAATGTTTCCGTCCTTGTGGTAAACCGAAGTAAGACAAGCCCCAAGGAAATCACCTTGGATTTAGGCCTGCATATTACAGAAGGGAAGTTATTCAATGTGTTGCAGGATGAGGATGAATATGTTATCAGAAACGGATTTTTAAGTCTGAAGCTCAATCCTTTGGAAGGCAAGCTATTGATAAAAAATATTTTTAATAAAAATGGTGAGGAATGAAAATGGAACTGGAAAAAGGCAGCGGGGTTTTATTACATCCAACATCATTACCCGGTGATTACGGTATTGGAGATCTTGGGCCGGAAGCCTATAATTTTGTGGATTTTTTGCAGAGCAGCGGACAAAAATACTGGCAGGTTTTGCCCTTAAATCCTCCTGGATTTGGCGGCTCTCCTTATCAACCCTTTTCGGCTTTTGCCGGAAACCATTTGCTAATCAGTCCTGATAAGCTAATCCAGGAAGGGCTTTTGGAAACAAAAGATGTAGAAATAGTTCTCGTATATGACCCTAATAGAATAGACTTTAATAAAGTAACGATTTATAAAGATAAATTATTCAGGAGGGCTTTTAAGAGGTTTAGGCCTGATAGGTGTGAAAGGTATCAGATTTTTGAAAGGAATAATATCCTCTGGCTAGACAATTATGCTCTTTTTATGGCTTTGAAAAATCGTTTTCAGGGTTCCGGATGGATAGAGTGGGATAGCTTAATTGCCAAACGGGAGGAAAAAACTTTAATAAATCTTAGGGAATTATTGCGGGATGAGATTAATTATCAGAAGTTTTTACAATTTATGTTTTTTACCCAGTGGTTGGAATTAAAAGAATATAGCAATGCCAAAGGCATAAAAATAATTGGGGATATTCCCATTTTTGTTTCCTATGATAGTTCCGATGTTTGGGCTAATCCCCATTTATTCTCTTTAGATCAAGACGGCAGGCCCCTTACAGTGGCCGGAGTTCCCCCTGACTATTTCAGCAAAACGGGACAACTCTGGGGTAACCCCCATTATGACTGGGCTCGGATGGAACAAGACGGGTATCAATGGTGGAGGGAAAGGTTTGTAACAACTTTGCGGTTGGTGGATTTAGTGCGCTTAGATCACTTCCGGGGTTTTGAGGCTTACTGGGCCATTCCTTTTGGCGAGAAAACCGCCGTAAACGGCCGGTGGGAGAAAGGGCCGGGGGAAAATTTTTTCGCAACCATGGAAAAAAACTTGGGAAAAATGCCTATCATTGTTGAAGATTTAGGAATAATAACTCCCGAAGTGGAACAATTAAAGGAGAAATTCGGTTTCCCGGGCATGAAAATATTGCAGTTTGTTCTGGAAGATACGACCCGGGAGTGGGTTTTGCCTCTGAATTTTGATTTTAATTCGGTTGTTTATACAGGAACCCATGACAATGATACCATATTGGGCTGGTATAAAAAGCATAAAGAAGAAAACGGCCAAGTGCTTAGATTATTAGAAAATAATCTGGGCATATCCCCTCACATGGGCGGGGAAGAAATTTGCTGGCGTTTTATAGAAATTGCCCTGCAAGCCAACGCAGTTTTGACCATAATACCCTTGCAGGATATTCTTTGTCTGGACAGTTGGGCCCGTATGAATTACCCCGGCACCTTAGGGAACAACTGGAACTGGAGGTTTAAGAGAGAGGATTTGACCAAGGAGATAGAAACAAGGCTGGCCCGATTGGTGCAAATTTATGGAAGGTAGGATATTATTAATGGAGAATTGAGAGTGGAGAATGGAGAACGCTTTGATAATGGAAAATTGAGAGTGGAGAATGGAAAATGGTTATGGATAATGGAGAATTGAGAATGGAGAACGCTTGCTGATAATGGAGAATTGAGAATTGAGAATTGAGAACGATATGGAGAGTTAGGAATGAAATAGGGATTGGCAAAAGGAAGGGAATGTTATTATGGGGGAACAATATATTTTGGGTTTGGATATCGGCGGGACTGCCGTAAAAGCAGGTATGGTAAACCCGCGGGGGGAAATCAACCATTTCCAAAGCATACCTACCAATGGACAACAGGGTCCTGACCATGTTCTTTCCACAATTATTGACTTAGTGCGGGCTTTTCAGGAAAGAGAAATACTGGCCGGCATTGGAATAGCTATAGCAGGTGCTGTGGATAGTAAAACCGGAGTATGTAAATACAGCCCCAATTTAAATTGGAAAAATGTTCCCATAGGCCAAATCATTAGAGAGTCTACCGGGTTGGAGACCAAATTGATAAATGATGCCAATGCCGCGTGCCTAGGGGAATATTTTTTCGGGGCCGGCAGAAATTTTAGCAGTATCCTTTGTTTAACAATTGGAACAGGTATTGGCTCAGGTATTATTTTGGATAACAAGCTTTTTGTCGGCAATTCAGGTTTAGCACCGGAAGCAGGACATATGGCGGTTTTAAAGGGCGGGCCCCGGTGTTCCTGCGGTAGAAAAGGTTGCTGGGAGACTTTGGCATCTGCATCTGCTATAATTAAAAGAGCGGCTGAAAGAATTAATGCCGGTACTAATACAGTGCTTAACGACCTAAAAGACTCCCTTAGCCTTGAAGATGTATTAAAAGCCTGGCAGCAGGGGGATAATTTGGCGGTTGAAGTGATAACAGAAGCCAAAGAGTATTTAGCGATGGGAATAGCCAATTTAGTTAATCTTTTTAATCCCCAGTGTGTTGTCTTAGGTGGTGGGCTTATTGACTTAAACAGTGAGTTTTGCGCAGGCTTGGAAGACATGGTAAAAGAACTGGTTTTTCCCAGTTTTCAAGATACGGTGTTGATTAAAAAAGCCCAATTGGGCAACAAGGCGGGTTTAGCCGGCGGGGCCGGTCTTTTTTGGAATAATATCGAAACTCTGGGGGACCGGTGATAATTAAGAACAGAGATTTATTAGTTTTTATATTTTTTAAAGGGAAAGGACGGATTGTTAAATGCTGCTGTATATTTCTTTGCAATCAGGATTGCCTTTAAAAGTAAACACTGATGATTTTAGTCTGGAATTGGGTAAAGGAGTTACAGGGGAAGAGGTAGATATAAGAACTCTGGGCCAAATGAAAGAGGTACTGTTATTCGATAGCGTTGACGAGCAGAGAAAATTATACTATATGTATCGGGATGTCCATTTAATGGACGATGAAGCTGAAATACGCCAAAGAGGTTTGCGGTATGATATTACTATTATCCCGCCGGGGAAAATAGGCAAAGAATATGTTAAAACGGCCGGTCATTATCATCCTTACAAACCGGGCACCAAACTTACATATCCTGAAATTTATGCTGTTATCGCCGGAGAAGCCCATTATTTATTGCAAAGAAAAATAGGGGATTCGGATGAAGTGGACAGGGTAGTGGTCATTAAGGCTAAAGCCGGCGACCAGGTCTATATTCCCCCCGGTTACGGGCATATAACCATTAACCCCTCTGAGGAGATTCTCATTATGGCTAACTGGTTGGCGGAAGGATTTAAATCCGATTATGATCCTATTAAGAGGAAAAAAGGAGGGGCTTTTTACGAAATTGAGGAGAATAATGTGGCCAAGTGGATTCCCAATCCCGCTTATAAAGGAGACCTGATTTTAGAACAAGGTGATGGGCAATTCAAATTTAATTTTAATAAACCTCTGTATAAGGCCATTTACGAAGACGAAAAATTGCTGGACATTTTAGTTAACCCCAAGGAACAATAATTTGATGTTTGGAGATGAAAGTGTGGTAAAGATCAAATTCGGAACAGACGGCTGGCGGGGAATAATAGCGGATGATTTTACTTTTTCCAATCTGGCTGTTGTAACTCAGGCAGTCGCCAATTATTTATTAAATTTAAATAAACCGGGACAAAAAATAGTGGTAGGTTATGATAACCGCTTTTTATCCGATAAATTTGCCGTTGGGGTCAGTGAAGTTTTAGCCGGCAACGGTATTAAGGTATTGCTGACCGATAGTGCTACCCCGACGCCCGTTACCGCCTTTATGGTTAAAGATACCAATGCCGATGGGGCTTTCATGATCACGGCCAGTCATAATCCTTATTATTACAATGGTATAAAGTTTATTCCGGAATATGCCGGACCTGCTCATAATGGGATTACCGCTCAAATTGAAAAAGAAATGGAAAAAGTGGAAACTCCCCGGTGGCTGGACTTTGAACAGGCTAAAGACAGGGGATTGATAAGTTATTATCGGCCAAAAGCCAATTATTTTGCCCATTTAGACCAGTTAATAGATAAAAATCTTATTAAAAAGAGCGGTCTCAAATTAGCGGTGGATTATTTATATGGCGCGGGAATGGGGTATTATGAAAGCTATTTGGGAAATGTTTTAGATTTAAGTGTCTTGCATGATAAAAAAGACCCCTTGTTTAATAATCTTTATCCTGACCCTGTGGAGAAAAATCTTAATGAGTTAAGGCACAAGGTTATCATGGCGGGAGCCCATTTAGGTATCGCTTTTGATGGGGATGCCGACCGTTTTGGGATAATTGACGAAAAAGGTACTTTTTATTCACCTAATCAAATTGCTTCCCTTTTATTGCCTTATCTGATAGAAACCAGGCAATTTAAAGGCCCCGTTTACCGTACCGTAGCAACGACCCATCTTCTGGATAAAATAGCTGAGAAATTTGACCTTCCCATTGTGGAAACACCGGTGGGCTTTAAATATCTGGCTGAAGGTTTTCTAAAAGATAATGCCATTTTTGGTGCCGAAGAAAGCGGAGGAATGAGTATAAAGGGGCATATTCCTGAAAAGGACGGCATACTGGCCAGTCTTTTGGTTGTGGAAATGTTAGCCCGTAGGCAGAAACCGTTGAGCCGGTTATGGGAGGAAAACTGTCAGAAATACGGCCGACTTTATCAGGAAAGGGTTGATTTGACGGTAACCAAGGAAAGTAAAGGGGAAATAATTAAAAAGGTTAATGATTTGGGCGGAAATAAAATCGGCAGCCTTGAGTTCAAAGAAATTAAAAATATCGACGGCAAAAAGTTCATTTTTGATGAGGCTTGGTGTTTAATCAGGCCGTCGGGGACTGAAAATGTAATCAGAATTTATTTTGAGGCAAATGAGCGGGAGATTCTTCTAAAAGTGAAAGACGATATTATTGGGTGGTTAACTTAGGAAGCATAAAACCATGTTGGGAATTTTTATAAAAAGAGGATAACCTTTTTTGTATGGTTATCCTCTGACTGTCGACAAAGTTATTAATTAATAT
>JAAXZE010000004.1 GCA_012720075.1 Clostridia bacterium | reverse complement strand
TTCATTATTTTTTAAAAGATACAAAATTGATAGTTTCAATTAAGTGCCGGGTCAAACAGTTGATAATTCTAATCCTCAGCCACCTGCGTTCTTTTAATTAAATCTCGCTAATGCTTTTCTTAAGTTAATAAATCTCATATTTTTTTGCTAAATTCTTAATAATAACCTTGCCTACATGCAAAGCGGAGAATAAATTCTACGCTACTCGGCAGCTTTTATTGATAATAAAGCCATAGAGCATCAGTAGAGGAGAACTAATTCTCCTCTACTTTACTTGGTTTATTAGCAGATTTTAAGGCTCGAAGGTCAGTGGCTGATTACATGAGTATCGATTTTATTTAACTGGTTTTTCGCCGTTACATCTAATTTAAGTTTTCTTTGGCCAAATAAATAGATGGTAATGGCCGCAGCTACGGCCCCAAAGAACAATCCCCATTCGGTAAAGGTGCTGGTATATGTCCCCAGAGGAATGTCAAAGGGCTGGCTGAATTGTCCGCTGATGACAAAAATATGTTTGTCAACATACATACCAATTAAAACCATAAGACTCGCCCCGGCAACAATATTTTCTTTTTTTGCGGTTCTTTCCTTGTTTGCAGTTTTTAACAAGGCTATAAAAGGAATTATTAACCCTATTGTAAGGTAGAGAAACCAAAACTGTAAGCCATAAGGACTGCCGACAACGTATGAGACATCCGGGACCCGGGCATAAGACACGGTAATCAGCCGCCAAACGGTAAAGACTAGGGCTATGCCCAAAAATACCGTCAGTATAACAGAAAGCTCTTTCAGGGCTTGCCCCAGTTCCTGGCTCATGGTCTCATTACTTAACCGGTAAGTTAAAATGGTTCCGGCAATCATTGCGGCAAGTCCGGAAACTACTGCCGAAAATACAAAAAATACCGGAGTCCCGCTGCCAAACCAGAGGGGTTTGTCAAGGATAACTCCAAAAATGCTGCCCAGAATACTGGTGGCCGCTACCGCAAAGATTAAGGTAATAATAGAAGTAGCCCGCATTATTTTTTTGTGATTATTATGAATAGCCCAAAATTCAAACAGTAAAAGTCCAAGGTATACGGCATAAACACTTCCCATCCACCACATGGGAGACTTAAAATTTGGCGATAGCACAAAATATATAACCCTGTCCAATCTTCCCAGTTCCAATGATAACATACCCAAGGCAGGTACTAATAACGAGATGGCCATGAAATGGGCTCTTTTTTGCAATAGTTGAAATCTATGAATCTGGAGAACTTCGAAAAAGTTAGCGGTCAGGCACAATCCACTGGCGGTAAGGGCCATAAAAGCATAGGCCGCTATCAAAATATTCCAGCCTACCAAATTAGAAGAGCCATAGACTGCCTGGCCTTCGATAATTGCTCTGCCCCCGGAATAAGCAGCTATCCCCAGGAAAACCAATAATATTGCCAGACCAAATAAAGATTTGGATCTATCATTAGCACCGGTCATTGTTCTTTCCCCCTTTTCACCTTAGCGCCCTATAAGTCCGTAGTAAACCTGTGGCTCCGTTAGTTTCTCCTTCAGCAGCTGAACACCGTTTCTTTCAATGATAAGTTTCGATATCCGACTGTTGGGATCATTCAGATCCCCAAAGACCCTAGCCCCGGTAGGGCACCAATCGCAGCAGGCGGTGGAAATATTGCCGGCATCAATCCGGTGCCTGCAAAAGGTACATTTTATAACCGTGCCTCCCACATGTACCCCTCCGGGATGCTTCTTTTTATAGGTGAAGGGTGGTTTTTTGTTGAACATCCTGACCCGATATGGGCAAGCCTGCATACAATATTTACAGCCGATGCATTTGGTGTTGTCTTGCATGACTATGCCGTCTTCCCGTTTATAGGTTGCCTTCACCGGGCAAACATCGGCACAAACGGGTTTTTCGCAGTGCATGCATAATAAAGGTTGATAGTATTCTCTGGCATCTTCTCCTTGGCCGATTTTCATTTTTAATACCCTATTGGGGGTTATCCCCTCCGGCAGCTGGTTTTCTTTAATACAGGCCATGGTACAGGCGTTGCAGCCGATACATTTTTCCAAATCAATAAACATGCCGTATCTGGCATTGGCATTGACCGGTTGTTTAACGGTTTCCCCTGCTCCTTGATTATCAGAGGGGCCGGCCAAACCGGCCCCTTTATCTGCCAATATTAAAATCCCAGCCAGTCCGGAATATTTAAGGAAGTTTCTCCTGGTCAGTTTCATTAAATCACCTCCGGAATTATCCCGCTTTGTCACCGCTTCTTGTCGTTAAATTACAGGTCTTCACCTGTTAAATACTTATATGACTCCCGAATAAGGGATTTGGCATATAAGGGATTGTGCACTCCGTAGCTTCCGTCTTTAGCCACCAGCCTCCAGTTATATGTTGCTACATAAGCCTCATGGGGAATATCGGTAATTTGATTGCCTTCGGCATCATAATAAGTAAAAGAACCACTGGCGGCTTCAATCCTAACCGCTCCGGTAGCGTCTAAAATGGCTTGCTCAAGCTTGGCTAATTGCTCTTTAATTTCATCTTGTAAACCGCCGATATTAAAAGTTTTTATTGTCTGGTCCACATGGCAACTGCCGCAAGTCTGGTCAAAGTATTTCAAATCCGCTTTAAAGGTATGGCTCTTGTATCCCTTCTCGGTTTCCGGCATATGGCAGAAAACACAACTATCTTCAATGGTAGAGTGAGCAATTGATACCAGATAATTGGCTCCAGGGATTTCCATCCCGCCCTGTCCCGTTAATAACGCAGCATTCATTCCATAATGGGGATAAGAATACCTGGATAATTCACCGGCTTCCGATTGGGCAAACAGTACATCCGGGTTGCTGTTGCTGTTGTGGCAAGAAGCACACACAGCCCCGGTCCCCCCATTAAAGGTCTCATCCATGAAAGGCAATTTAGCTGTTCCCGTATCAATTCTTTCTTTGCCAAACCCTGTATGGCAGGCTTGACAATCTATACCGGTCTGGTGGTCCGGCTGGAAATCAATATCGGCATATTCCAATTGTTCTGCAAAACCAACTCCGTCATGACATTTTCCACAACTTATGCCCCTTCCGGCAGTAGCTGTAACTGCATATTGATGGCCCGATGACTTCCATTCCTCAGAAATTGTCTCGATTATTTCCAGTGAAAGTTTTTCCTTCTCCGATTCAGTGCCGGCAACATCCGTTTTACTGCAACCGATAACCAAAAATAAAAGAGAAAACAATAAAACAAAAAAAATGGCGTTTCTCTTCATTTAATTAAAAACCTCCCCCTTTTTCATATCAATTCAATTATGCTTGCAATTACTACATTTTTTTGAAAAATACAGCCCTGGAATTTGGAACAACCACAGTAAGGTTTAATTAAACATTACCCTGAACATCCAATAACTAAACAGATTTTCAAAAAAAGGGTATAATTTCCACCATTCCCTTTTATTTCTTCTTTTTTTATTAAAAATTAGCCGCTGCTTTTCTCCATATTTGCTTTTCTTCTTGAAAGTAAATCCCAATAGTTCCAGTGATAATGAGGTGCCAAATTGCTGCTCACATAAAAAAATAGCAGGTATTGTTCAAATACCTGCCATCTAAGATTTTAAATGAAAGCTAAAAAAGGACCGAGAAGATATCTCGGTCCTTTTTCGAAACATTTCAGATTATACACAACCGGTTGGTTTGGGAAGCCCAGCAATCTTACAAGCACCTTTAGCAGGGCCTGTTGGGAATAAATCGTAAATTTCTTTCAGGCTGAAACCGGTTGCTTTTACAACTTTACGAACCATTGGAGCAATGCCAAATTCTTTGTAGTAGTCTTTCAGGTAGTTAATGACTTTCCAATGATCTTCTGTTAATTCTTCAACTTGTTCAGTTTTTGCCAACGCTAAAGCAACCTCTTCATTCCAGTCCTCAAGATTAACTATGAAACCGTCTTCATCTGTTTCAATTTGCTTCCCATTAACTTCGATAAACGGCATAGAAAGCACCTCCTATTATTTTTTTCTAGCATTTGGGGTCATTTAATTCGGGATACTCTTTAAGATAGCTTTTTAGCATATCAACAGCCATTTCTACTCCATCAGCCACACCTTTTTTGTATTCGCTGGATTTAAAATCCCGCATTTGATATACTAATTCATCGCAAAAAGCCATCCATTCTTTAATATCTTCAAATATTCCCACAGTTATGACCCCCATAGGCTTATGTGCCTTAAGAAGGCCAAGGATATCAGGACTTGACCTTCTTAAATTATATTATACTTTTTTTAAATAACTATAACTACTTCTTTAGTGTAACATAAGAAGTTCCCAGGTATAAAAATTCAACTAAACCTTCATTTGCTAAAGCATTTACCATTTTGTCAACATCTTTTTTATTGGCACCGATAGCTGTAGCTATATCTCTGTTTTTTGCTTTATCTTTTGTTTGAAGGTATTCTAAAATTTTAGCACGTAATTCTTCCGGGGTGAAATCAGCCATATTCACACCACCTAAATTTTATTTAAAATAAATTATTTGTTATTGGTGAATTTAAACTGAGTAGTCGTACGGAATGTCGGTACGGAGAAAATAAAGTCGTCAATGTGTTTGTCAGTGAATGGAAGATTAGCTTTTTCAAAGAATTTCTCCCAACCGATTCTTTCGATCCACTCTCCGTATCTTTCACCTTTTTTAGCATCTTTAACCCAAATTTCTACCAAATTCCTAATAGCTACTACTAATTTTTCCCATCTGGGTGGCTCATTAGGAATGAATGGAATTACTAATTTACTGAAAGCAGGGCCGGAACGGGTGTTGGATACTTTACCGCCCACGAATACGGCAATACCGTCATTTTCCGGATCTGCAATGGGTAATGATGGACATACCGAGAAGCAGTTTCCGCAGTACATACATTTTTCTTCGTTAATAATTACGGATTTTTCTTTGGGATTTGGGCTAATTGCACCTGTCGGACAAGAAGCTACAACGTTTGGAATTTCACAGGTATTAGCCAAACCTTCTTGAACTCTGGGTATCTTTCTGTGAACACCTACGAAAGCGATGTCGGAGCAGTGAACGGCACCGCACATGTTCAAGCAGCAAGCCATGGAGATTTTTAGTTTTGCAGGCAGATCATCTTTCTTGAAGTATTCATAAAGATCATCCATAACTGCTTTAACAGTACCGGAAGCGTCGGTAGCGGCACTGTGACAGTGAATCCAACCTTGAGTATGAATAAGGTTTTTCAAGGATTTGCCGGTACCGCCGACAGGCCAACCTGCAGCTTCGACTTCCTCGATTAAAGCATCGATTTTTGAAGGATCAGTTAATAAAAATTCAACATTGTGGCGGCTGGTAAAGCGCAGATGACCGTCACAATACTTATCAGCTATATCTGCAAACCATCTTAAAGTATCAATACTTAAAAGACGGGGTGAACCAACCCGAACGGTATATAATTCACCGGCTTCACCAACGTGTTTTAAAACACCTGGTTTAACATGCTCATGGTATAACCATTTGCCATAGTTATTCTTAATTATTTCAGGAAGCATATCCCAGAAATAGGGGGGTCCGATGTCAGTTTTTGCATAGTATGGGTTGACCATTATTCAGCCACCTCCGTTCCGGCAACTTGCTTGCCAGCTTCTTTAACTTCTTTTTCAGCAGCAAAATCTTCAGGATACCAGAAGAAGTATGGGTTTTCCCGTGGATGTTTAACCATTTGCGGAGCCGGTTCTAAATCGACTGCCTTCAAGAAGGAAGCCATACCTTTTCTGTAAATCAGCTCACCAATTCTTTCACGAACTTTGGCATGTTCATCCCACCAAGCCCAAATCTTCTCAAGAAGATCATGCAGTTCTTGATAGCCGTCTTCTTTGTCCAATTTGATGAATGGTTTGATTACCCAGCCAAGGAAAGCGGATTGAACGATGGTAGCTTTACCACCTAAAAGGATAGTAGCGCCTTTTTCTTTACCAATGCGTAAAGCTTTAGGCATTTCATTTATACAATGCATACATCTGGTGCAATTTTCATTATCAATATTTAATTCTTTCTTTTCTGCATCAAAGGATATGCATTTTGTTGGGCAAGCTCTTTGAACAGCTTTTACATCAAAGCCGTTGTCAACATATTCTTTAACGGCTTCTTGGTTGACCTGAATAGCGTCTCTCCAGGTTCCGATAATAGACAAGTCGGCCCGGGCTATAGATGCAGTACAGTCGTTGGGACAACCGGAGATCTTAATTTTGAACTTATAGGGCCACATTGGTCTGTGCAATTCGTCTTGATAAGCGTTAGTAATATGGTGACATAGATCTAAGGTGTCAAAACAAGCGTATTCGCAACGAGCAGGACCAACGCAGGCACTTGGAGTTCTCAAGTTGGAACCGGAACCACCAAGGTCAAAGCCGGCATCAGACAAGTCATTGAAGCAATCCTGCAAATGCTCTGTGGTAGTACCTAAAAGAATGGCATCCCCGGTAGCACCATGCATGTTTGTCAAACCACTACCGTGTTTTTCCCAAATATTGCACAGAGTACGGAGAGCATCAGAGGTATAGAACCAGCCCGAAGGTTGGTTAACGCGAATGGTATGGAATTCAGCTAAATGCGGGAATTCTTCCGGCAAGTCGCAATAACGTCCAATTACACCACCGCCGTAACCTCTAACACCAACAATACCGCCGTGCTTCCAGTGAACACGGTTTTCTTTGTAGGAACGTTCAACTAAGTCTAAAAGTGCTTCAGCAGAAGGCTTTTTCGCGGCGCTTTTTTCGATTTCAGTTACGAAAGAAGGCCACTTACCCTTTTTCAGTTCGTCTAGCAAGGGTCTTTTTTTCTCAGTCAAATCCACACACCTCCATTTTTTTTTAAATAAACCAGACTTGCGCTTATAAACTTGCGCAAATCTTAAGTTGCAATGTTTTTTAAAGGGCATTAAATTTTAGTATTCGCTGATAGTGATGGCTTCAACAGGGCAGATAGCTATACAACTTTCACAGCCCATGCATTCATTGTCTGTTACGACGCAAACATCTTCAAGCTCCAATACTGAACCTGGGCAAGCACTTACACATGCGCCGCAAGCAGTGCATAAATCAGCGTCTACTGTAACAACATACATCGGAAACATCTCCTTTCAGCTTAATTAAAGACTTTACAATGGGATAATTAATTGTTACTTCGAATTTGTGAACTACTTCACGGACATTTGCAAAAACAATCACATAACATTTCTACAATTCGATATTATAGCGCAAAGTCCTTTATTCCATAATGTTAGGTTTTTTTATATCGGTAATAAGTCCAACTTATGAATAGTCAAAAACCATTGAATTTATTACTTTTCCCTTGCTTTGAACTGTTTGGCCATCTTTACAAGACCTTGAGCCCACTGGGGCACAGAGGCTGCATGAAGGTGATTATATGAGGCAAAAACATTCTTATATACAATACCGTCTTCCTTGCCTGTTATTCCCTTTCCCCTTTGTACTTCTAAACCAAATTTTACTAAAGAACAATCAAAATTAACCAAACGGGAATTATGAAACTCATGGCCTTTGATTTCTAAACCGCAGGGCAAATAAGGATTTCCTTCCGCCACTCTATTAATGGTGTAGCCATGGCCCTGGGGTTTTTTCTCCATTTTGACGTCAAAGGGCAAAACTCCTACCATTGGATAGGATTCATCAGTCCCGATAATCTTTCGGCCCAAATACATTAACCCACCGCATTCGGCATAAACCGGCAATCCCTCTTCAATAGCTTTTCTAACCTGCTCCCGAAAAAGGATGTTGTCCGCCAATTCCTTAGCGAACATCTCCGGGAAACCGCCGCCTATATATAATGCGTCAATTGGAGGTAAGGTACTATCATTGAGGGAATCAATATAAACCAGCTCTGCCCCCTCATCTATTAAGGCTTCCAGATTTTCAGGATAATAAAAGCTGAAAACTTTATCCCGAATAACACCTATTTTTACCTCAGGGTTGTTTCTTTTCCGACCGTCGGAAAAAACCATAGCAGGTAATTCCGGAGTATTTCGGGCAATTTCCAGTATTTTTTCGATATCTACATTTTCGGCAACTAATTTTCCTAATTTTTCTACTCGTGCAACCAGTTCTTCTTTTTCATTGGCAGGAATCAATCCTAAGTGTCTGTCCGGTATTTGAACATCACTGGATTTGGGCAGTATGCCCACAACCGGTACTGAACAATATCTTTCAATGGCTGCAGTAAGCATTTCTTGATGCCGGGGACGGGCCACATTATTCAAAATTACACCGCCGATTTTAATCCTGGGATCAAAATTAACCACACCATTCACCAGGGCTGCTACGCTCCTGGTCATTCGCTGGCAGTTTACCACCAAAATAACCGGAGCTTCAAGCATATAGGCTATTTCAGCAGTACTGCCACTTCCCTCCAAGTCCAACCCGTCAAACAGACCCATAGCTCCTTCGACTATGCAGATCCCTTTATCGAGGGAATTATTGACAAAAGTTCTAAGCAGGTCTGCTTTATTCATCATAAAAGCATCCAGGTTGCGGCAATCTTGACCGGCGGCATAGGAGAGCCAACTGGGGTCAATATAATCAGGTCCTTTTTTAAAGGGCTGAACAATTACGCCCCTATTTTTAAGAGCCCGCAATAGCCCCAGGGTAAAAGTCGTCTTTCCTGAACGGCCTTGACAAGCCCCAACAACAAGACGAGGAATTTTTAGCACCGGGAAACCCCCAATTTGGATTGTGAAATATGGTACAATGAACCACTGCACTACTTGCTTTTATAATACTACTATAACAGAAAAAAAACATTAATTAAATTAAGTAAATTTTATGCATTGTATATACCTGATAAATAGGTAAATCTTAATCAATTACATAAATGAAAGCAGTGAACAATAGGGTTTTCCAAACCCACCGCCCACTGCCCGCTATACCTTTATCCTACGACAATATTCACCAGCTTATTGGGAATCACTACAACCTTCTTAATTTCTTTATCTTTAATGTATTCTTCAACCTTAGGCTGCGATTTGGCCAGCTCTTCTACTTGTTCTTTATCCATATCTACAGGAACGGAAATCTTATCTCTGACTTTACCGTTAACCTGAATTACAACGGTTACTTCATCCACTGCCAGGGCTTCTTGGATATATTGGGGCCATTTTTCCTTATGAACACTGCTGTCTTTTCCGATAGACTGCCACAATTCCTCGGTTATGTGGGGAGCAAAAGGCGCCAATAACAGAATAAGGTTTTCAATGGCTTCTTTTACTACCGGAAGATTTTGTTCCTGCACTTTATCTTTATAATGATATAAACCGTTTACCAACTCCATAATAGTACTGATAGCGGTATTAAAATTGAAGCGCTCGGTAATATCCTCGGTAACTTTCTTTATGGTTTGGTGTGTTAAACGATACAGTTCCCGGTCAGCTCCGTCCGGTTTGCCTATTGTGCCTTGAATATTTTTAATTTGGTCACTGTAAGCCCCAACTATCCTCCATACCCTGTTTAAGAAACGGTAACATCCTTCCACGGCCTGGTCATTCCATTCCAAATCCCTTTCGGGAGGAGCAGCGAAAAGGATAAACATCCGAGCTGTATCAGCGCCGTATTTATTGATAATTTCTTCGGGGCTGACTACATTTCCTTTGGACTTGGACATTTTGGAGCCGTCTTTTAAGACCATGCCCTGGGTCAAAAGATTGGTAAAAGGCTCATCAACACTTACCAAATTAAGGTCTTTCAATACCTTGGTAAAAAACCGGGCGTACATTAAGTGCAAGATAGCGTGTTCGACACCGCCGATATACTGGTCCACAGCCATCCAATAATCAACCTTGTCTTTATTAAAAGGCTTTTCACCGTTTTGGGGGTCACAATATCTTAAGAAATACCAACTGGAGCAAACAAAGGTGTCCATAGTATCAGTTTCTCTTTTGGCCGGTTTTCCACACTGGGGACAGGTAGTATTTACAAATTCCGGCGAATATTTTAAAGGCGATTCACCGGTTGGCTTAAATTCCACCTCTTCCGGTAATATAACCGGCAGGTCTTTTTCAGGCACCGGTACTACCCCGCAATGATCACAATAGATGATGGGAATAGGGGCTCCCCAGTACCGTTGACGGGAAATCAGCCAATCCCGCAACCGGTAGTTTATCTGCTTCTGTCCTTTGTTGTTTTTTTCCAGCCAGTCAGCAATTTTTTCCATCCCTTCCCTATTGGGAAGCCCGGAAAATTCGCCGGAGTTAACCATGATCCCGTCTTCAGTGTAAGCATCGTCCATCTCTTCTACGTTAAGGTTTTTGCCTTCAGGTTGAATAACTACTCTAATTTTTAAACCATATTTTTTAGCAAACTTAAAGTCTCTTTCATCATGGGCAGGGACACCCATTACGGCTCCCGTACCGTAATCCATTAAAACATAATTCCCGATTAGAATTGGCACAGCCTCACCATTTAAGGGGTTAACGGCATGGGCGCCGATGAAAAGGCCTTCCTTTTCCAGTTCCGTTGAAGTACGATCTACTTCACTAAGTTTTTGTACCTTTTTGACAAATTCCTGTACTTTTTCTTCATATTCAGTTCCTTTGGTGAGTTTTTCCACTAAGGGATGTTCCGGAGCCAGAACCATATAAGTGACGCCGAAAACGGTATCATGGCGAGTGGTGAAAACCTCTAATATGTCGCCGGTTTCCTGCACAGTAAACTTAATCCTGGCACCTTCACTGCGGCCAATCCAGTTTTCCTGCATAATTTTTACTTTATCAGGCCAGCCGGATAGCTTATCCAAGTCTTCCAAAAGACGGTCGGCATAATCGGTAATCTTGAAAAACCATTGTTCCAGGGCCCTTTTTTCCACCACAGTGTCACAGCGTTCACAACAGCCGTCAACAACCTGTTCATTGGCCAATACGGTTTGACAAGAAGGACACCAGTTAACGGTGGCTTTTTTCTTATAAGCCAGCCCCTTATGATAAAACTGCAAAAACAACCATTGGGTCCATTTATAATAATGGGGATGACAGGAAGCTACCTCCCGGTCCCAATCATAGCTGATACCCATTGATTTTAACTGCCGGCGCATATTGGCAATGTTATCCCAGGTCCATTTGGAGGGAGCAACGCCATGCTTAATAGCGGCATTTTCCGCCGGAAGACCGAATGCATCCCAACCCATGGGATGAAGTACGTTATAGCCCTGCATGGTTTTAAAACGGGCCACTACGTCTCCTATGGAATAATTTCTCACATGGCCCATATGAAGATTTCCTGAGGGATAAGGGAACATTTCCAAACAATAGTATTTGGGCTTGTCCTCGTTTTCCACTACTTTATAGGCATTTTCTTCTTCCCATCTTTTCTGCCATTTTTTTTCAATTAACGAAAAATTATAAGTCTCTTCCATTATTAAAGACCTCCTTGTTGAGTAAATGTGTAAGATTAATTGAGAATTGAGAATGGAGAGTTGAGAATTCCAACATTCCAACTGAAAGTTTCAAGTCCATAGTCTATCGTCGATAGTCGATGGTCAAGAAATCTCTCGTAAAACAACTTGTTTCGTAATCAGCCTTAACCTTAACCTAGCGAAGCGAAACCTTAACCTTTTAAATTATCTTATTGTCGATGCATTTTTTCGGATCTTGTACCCTGTGTTCTGTATAAGGATATAAGATACAGACTACAGAGGCCAGAGCCCAGAGTACAGTGTCCTAGGAGCGCTGCTCCTTAATAAAAAAACCTCCCATCCCCATTGGGACGAGAGGCCTTCTCGCGGTACCACCCAAGTTGATAGCATAGCTATCCCCTTTATTGCTTTTAACGGCAGCAAACCGGTGCAAATTACTTTTCTTCACCTGCACAGCTCAAGGACGAGTTCAATCGTTTTATCCTTATTGTCTTGCACCACCCGACAACTCTCTGAAAGTAAAACGATTTACTACTTCCTCTCTTAGCCTTACATATTAAATTAGTCAAATGAAATTATATATAAAAATATTAATATAGTCAACTTCTACCAGCGTCCCGAAGCGCCTCCGCCGCCCGAGGAACCTCCTCCGCCTCGTCGAGAGCCGCCCCCGCCGGAACCTCCCCTGGGTCCGCCTCTGGAAAACAAATAAATAATTGTCAGTAACCGGTCAGGATGAAAAATGGCCAAATAAATTAAAAACAGGACAAAAATAACTTTGACCCCAAAAGGTATCTGAACCTCTTGGGGATCTTCGACTTGGTTCCCGGTTGCATTGGACCCTTCCTGTGCCTCGGAAACTTGAACGAGTTCTGTTTCATATTCGGTACTGATTTCTCTGGCCAAGGCATTAAAAGCCACCGCTATTCCTTTATCAAAGTTTCCTTCCCGAAAATAAGGGGTGGTGGTTCTTAAAATATCCCCGGCCTTGGCATCATTGATTCTGCCTTCTAAACCATAACCTACTTCTATCCTAAACCTTTGTTCCTCCAAAGCAATAAGGAAAAGAACACCGTTATCCCGCTCTTTATGGCCTAAACCCCATTTTCTGAAAAGCTCGTTGGCATATCCTTCTAAATCATTTCCTTCCAGGCTGGTTATAGTCACTACCGAAATCTGGGCCGTGGTTCTATCCTCCAGCAGACGGGCTGCGGCCTTTATTTCATTCTCTAACTCCGGCGATATCATACCGGCAAAATCCTGCACATAGATATCGCCGCTGTAATCAGGCAAATCCATAGCCCAGCCCCAGGAAGCAATGCCAAACAATATAAGAAATATAGTTAATAATTTAATCCCTGTTTTTTTCATTTAAAACCACCATTTAAAAACCGACCTCGGGAGCTTTTTGAGCGCTTTCCTCTGCTTCGAAATAATCACGGGCTTCAAAATTAAACATACCGGCAATAATATTGGCAGGGAAACGTTTAATCATAGTATTATAACTCTGTACCGCTTCATTGTAATCCTTTCTGGCTACGGCTATGCGGTTTTCCGTTCCCGCCAGTTCATCCTGCAATCTTATGAAGTTTTCATTGGCTTTTAATTGAGGGTAGTTTTCTACGATTACCATTAATCGGCTCAAAGCACCGGATAATTCATCATTGGCTTCTGCAGCTTCCTCAACGGTCCGGGCACCGGCTGCCTTGGCCCTGGCTTCGGTTATTTTAGTAAAGGTTTCCTGTTCATGGGCAGCGTAACCCTTTACGGTTTCCACCAGATTAGGTATTAAATCCAAACGCCGCTGCAACTGGCTTTCCACTTGAGCCCATTTTCCGTCTACATTTTCCTCTGCCGTTACCAATCTATTGTATGTACCGGCAAACATTCCAATTAATAATAAAATAACCAGTAAAATGGAACCGCCGACAATCAATCCTTTTTTCAACTTAGTTTTCCTCCTAAAAATACCTCAAAATTTCATTCTTTTTACAGTGGTATTTTCTATTTTTAACAAAGCCTCTTCCAGTTCCTGAGCCTCTTTGTCAGCATTATTCATGAACTCAATTATTATTAAACCCTTTTCACTACAGGAACCCTCCGCTGTTTGATGGACTCCTAAACGGGTTTTAATAAAACAACCATATTGAGTCAATAAATCCTGTACTTTTTTAGCCGTTTCCATTCGGTTTTCCAGTTGAATACCCATGATAATTTTGGCCATTTTACTTCCTCCTTTTTCCTTATTATTAGTCTTAATTATATATTTTCATTTTCCCCCTGTCTACTATGGGCAAAAAACAACCTTGGTTAATCTTCAATTAACCAAGGTCAGACTGTCGACAAAGTTATTAATTAAATATGTAGCAAAAAAGGCTATGAGATTTATTATCATAAGAAAAGCATTAGCGAGATTGAATAAAAAGAACGCAGGTGGCTGAGGAATAGAATTACCAACTGTTTTATCCGGCACTTAATTGAAACTATCAATTTTGTATCTTTTTAAAAATAATGAATAAAAATAAAAG